>SHUN01000008.1 GCA_009697495.1 Bryobacterales bacterium
GGAGCCCCTCGGCGGCGCACTCGATCCACAATTTCCGAGCCTTTTCGGGATCAATGGCACCACCGAGCCACGCCGTGCGGAACGCGCCTTTCAGCGCGCTACCCGGCAACAGACGCCGCCCGCCGCCATGGGCAAAGCGCGGAATGTGCAGGTCTTCGGTTTTGGCCTTGTCCCAGATCGAAACCAATCCGGCGGAAGCAAACGGGATGCGCGCCGAGCTGTAACTCTGGGCATACCCGCCCCACTGGGACCACTCCAGCCGTTCGGCCTTGCGCAAGTGGTCCAGGTAGCTCTCCAATCGCGGGCTGCGCGCCAACAATTTGAAAATCCGCTCCTGATCCAGCACGCGGACTTCGTTTTGCCAAACCATATAGTCGATCGGCGTCAGCAACTCACCGGAACCGGCCTGCAAAGGAGAAAGCACTGTTACGCGAAAACGGCGATTCATGCTACCCCTCCTCCCGCCACGGCAACGCCAATCCGGCGCCGTAACGCAGCACTGGATACGCCAGTCCGTCAATTGCCGATTCGCTGATACGTCCCGCTGGTTCCGACGCGCTGGCCAGTATGGAACCCTCGCGCACGAATCGCAGCCCCGGTTTGACCCCGGCGCCGGATGCGAATCCCGCCCGCGACAGCGTCTTATACGCGCCGCCGTCCCAGGCCACCTCATCACCCTCGGCGGGTGCGAACAAACCCAGCGTCCACCACTGTCCGGCGGCATTCGATTCGCTCGATTTCCAGCCCGCATTGGTCAGCAAGCGGCCCAATTCGCCTTCCTTGTAGCGCGGGCGCCGGGACCGGCCCCAGCCAGCGCCGCGCCATCCGCCGATGCCTTCATCGGCGAGTAGGCGAAACGCCGCCTTTAGCCGCGCTGTCCAAATTTCGGCAGATTCCGCTCCGGCAAAAACGAATAACGCCCAAGCTCCGGCATTTCCCGAGAACTCAATTCCCTCTGTCGACACTGCCGCCGCCGCCACGCCGGTGAAGCGGTCCACCGCGGCGCGCTGCCGTTCCAAGGGCCGGTACGGTCCGCCGCCGCCGGCTCGGTCGACCGGCTGGAGGCAGCCGCTGGCCAGATCGAGTACCCAGCGGTTCTCGTCGAATTTCTTTTCGGCCAAGGACTGAATGGCCGCCAGCGGCGCGAACCGCACGGATTCCAGGCGCACGCGGCGCAACCCGGAATAGGTTCTCAGCGCCTCCGGGAACGGCGCGTAGAATACCTCATTTTGCATCGGGAACAACGAACTCAGCCGGGTGGATCGAGCGCCTTCGGCGAGCCATTCCGGGAGCCATCCCAGCAGGCGCATGGCATCGCTGATGGCGCCGAAGAGCGAGTCGCTAGGCACTAGCGACGCCGGCTCGCCGGGGCGGCCCGCGCCGCAGCGCCATGGTGTGATCGGCTGTAATTGAACCAGGAGAGCTGGCCGTTCTGTCGGCATGGGTTGTTATTCGGAAAGGCGCAAGGCGAACTCATCGGCCAGCACGGCCTGCTGCAGGGCTTCGGTGTTGGCTGCCTTGGCCACTTCTTCTTCCTGCGCGCCATCGGCGTAGTACCGGCGGCTTCGCCACACCGCGCGGATGTTCTGGAACTCCACGCGGCCGCTGCCTCGGGAACCGCCGCCGCCCAGCGCCGAATCCTCCAGTAACCGCAAGCCCTGCACAACCAGCGGCACCAGTTTCTGGTCGCCATCCTGCAGCATGTCAATGACGATCCGGACGCGGAAGCGCGCCCCGGCGGGTACGCGTTCGAGCGTTCGCGGATTGGCCTGCGCGGTAATGCGGTCAATGGCGTTCTCGCTCTTCACCTCGGTCAATTCGTCGTCCAACTGCTCGCGCATTTGGGCCGTGATCGACTCGAGTTCCAGCGGCGCGTCGTAGATCGCCAGCCGCGCGGGCGTAACATGGCGCGCCTCAGTGGAATCGCCTTTCACGCGATCCATGCGGCCCGGATTACGGCCGAAGAGCAGGCAGATCGGATCGTCGGAACGATCGCTTTGATGGATGCGCACCTCCTGGCCGCGACGGCGAGAGAGATACACCATTTCCTCCGGCGCTGTCAGGCCGAGAGCGTGTTCCAAAAGGCTTCGCATGCGGCCGCGGATGGAGGAACCGGGCACGATCGGACGGCCGAAGGCGTCTTTGACCACCGGATTATCGGCGCCGCCAATTTCCAGCGAGCCTTTGCCGGCGCCAATGTGCAGGCCGGTGAGACACACCAGCGAGGCATCGATGATCAGCTTGCCGGCGAGGCGGATTTCGGGGACTTGGGATGAAGAGCTCATGTTTTTCCTGGGTTCGCCGTGATTATTCGTTGTACGCGATGATGGCTTCGAACAGGTCTCGGAACCGGTCGTAGCCGCGGGTTTCATCGCGCCGGGTGACTTGGAGCAGCAGCTTTTCCAATGGATCCAGACTGCGCAGACCGTGTCGCGCAATGGTGTAGGCCAGACGCGCCCGGAGCATCACAAATTGGTGCTGCCGGTCGGCCTCCGGCGCGCGGCACGCCCGGCGCACGGCGCCGTAGAGCCGCCGCAACTGGCTCCGCGTCCCTGCGTCCAGATCGCGCAGACGGGCGACCAGCACATGAGCCTGATTATCCAGATACAAGCTATCGCTGATGATTTTGTCGTACTCGATCTCCACCGGGCCTTCGGGACGGCGAACATCCGGCCGACGGTCACTGGGGCGGTCGCCGGGGCGCGGACCGGTATCGCGAGGGCGGTCATTGCCGCCGCCTCGGGGACGGTCATTGGCGGCGCCTTTCGGGCGGTCAGCGGGGTTGGGCTGGCCTTTCGGCCGGTCAGCGGGATTGGGCTGGCCTTGCGGCCGGTCGCGATCACGGGGCTGACGATCTGCGCGCGGCTCCCGAGGCGGACGATCTGCCCGAGGCGCCCGGTCGCCGCGCGGCGCGGGCACCGCTGCCGCTACCGTTGCTTCTGTTGTTGGCGCGGGATCGACGGGCGGCGCGCCCTCCGCTTCCATTGCCACCGCCGCCGCTTCTTCCACTACCGGCGCTTCCGCCGCTGGCACTACCGGCGCTGGCACTACCGGCGCTTCCGCCACGGGCGCTACGGGCGATTCCGCCGCTGGCGCTACCGGCGCTTCCGCCACGGGCGGTGTGGTCGCTTCGGGTTCCGGCGCTTCGAGGACCGGCTGTGGAGTATCCGTCTGCATTTCTTCCGACATACGTAAATTCGAACTCTCTTTCCCTTTTCCCGCTTCCAGTAGCCCTTTATTCCTGCCCGCGCCAGCCGATTTCCAAGTTGGCCCAGTCCAATGCTACCTTGCCGGCCGGCCGCAGTTGTTTCTGCACTTGGCCGCGTCCGATCAAATCGCCAAGAAACGCGCGCCATTGCCGCTCAAATTCGGAACCGGCGCGATCACCGGCCAGGCGGCGCAGGCGGCTGTGAAAACGCCACGGGCGGTCAACGCTTCGCTCCCGCCGCCGGGAACGGGGAGATGCCAGATGGTCACCCACGCCCCTCACGCCGTAGAAATCTTCCAGCTCTTCGAACACTTCCGGCGGGCAGTGGTAAACCTCTCGCAGCTTGCGAATGTGCGATTTCAGACCTTCGGCGTCTTTCAATGCCGGCCATTCCAGAATCCTGTCAAACAGCGCCAGCGCGTTGCCGCCGGAGGATTTCACCGTTTCCATCGCGGCCCGGTTGCGGCGCCAGAGGCCGGCCAGCGCTTCGCCCGGTTCGGCAACGGTGAGGGACGCCGAAAGCGACGCGCCTTCGGTCAACTCTTTCCCGCCCGGCAGTTCAACGGCAAAGAGCGTAAAGACGCGATGGAACTCGCCGGCGACGCTCAGCAGGGCATCCCACGCGCCGGCCACAGCGAAATCGTCGCCGCCGCTGTAGAGGATCGAAACCCGGCCGGCGTGCGCAGGCATGGCCACAATCCGTTGCAGTTCGCCGGCCACCAAACCCTTGTAAAGAATCGCCAAGTACAGGAAGTTTTCCGTTGAATCGGCCAATTGGAGGCGCGCGCCCGCGCGGTCGATGTCACAGCGGAACATGCCCCAGGCTTTACGGCCGCGAGCCTTTCGAGCCAGTTCCTGCGGCGCTGCCGGGGCAATCGTAAGCTGCACTCCCTCCGGCCCGGATACGGTTGCTCCGCCAGCCGCGGCATCGCCGGAAAGTTTTGCGGCGAGGCCCTTCCAGGGGCGCTCGACGTCCACACCGGCCGCCGTACTTTCGGCAAACGCCGCCGCGCCCAAGTGCGCCAACGGGGTCTGCCGTTTCCTCCGGATGCCATCCAACAGCCGTTTCCAAACGTTTTGCCAAGTGCCCAGGTTTTCTGTCCAGGTCCAGTGCAGTTCCAACACGCCGTCAGTGGCGGCACTCACCGAATCCCTCAACTTGCTAAGATACTCTTCGGCTTCCGGCTCTGTGGGTTCCGGCAGCAACATCAGGAACGAGCCGCCTCCGGCGTATCCAACGAGCAAAGGCGAGAGACCGCGCTCGGACAAAAACGTCCGGGGCGTGACTTCGGTGAGCATCGAAACCCACAAACTGCGGTCGGCAAAAAACGAGTCTTCGGTCGTGGCTGACACGAACCGTTCGATTCCGCGAAACTGAGCGTAGAGGAAAACTTGAAGCGACATGACGTTAACAGCTGAGGCTGCCGCGAAAATTCAATGTAACACGGCTGAGGGCCAAGTCCGAATTTGGCGAGTGGAAACTCCGTGCCGGTTGGAGCTTTTTCTGCTCGATTGTTTGCCCAACGCCTCACGAGAAAGCATTCGACGGGCGCTGGCCGCGGGCGCCTGCGAAGTGGATTCCGTTGTGCGGCCGATGGGATTCCGCCTGACGGCGGGGGCGGTTGTCTGCCTGGATCCCGGCGCCAGGATCACAGAGGTTTGTCCGGAGTCGATCCCGCTTTCGATTTTGTATGAGGACGGCGATCTCATCGCGATCAATAAGCCCTCCGGCATGCTCGTTCATCCCACCGGCCGTGAGCGCACCGGCACCGTCGCCAACGCCTTGCGCGGAATGGGCCTCCTCTCGGCGCACATTCTCCATCGGCTCGATCGCGATACTTCCGGCGTATTGCTGGCCGCCAAGAGTCTGTCTCGCCATTCGCCGCTGGCGCGTCTGTTCGCTTCGCGTGAGGTGGAAAAGCGGTATCTGGCGGTTTGTGCCGAGCCCGTGCCATGGGAAGAAAAAGTGTTAACTTTTCCTATCGGCCGCGACCCGGAACGGCGTCCCCAATGGAATGTTCTTGCTACCGGCGCAGCGGCAGAAACTCGACTCCGTGTCCTGAAGCGCGAGGGATCCGCCGTGCTGTTGGAGGCCGAGCCCGTCACCGGGCGCACGAATCAGATTCGGATTCATTGCGCGGCCGCCGGGCATCCGCTGCTGGGCGACACCGCTTATGGCGGCCCGTCAGCGACACGGTTGATGCTCCATGCGTGGACGCTGACGCTTCCGGCGCTTCCAGGCGGCGCTCTAACAATCACCGCGCCCTCGCCGCCGGAGTTTGCGGCGTTTTTTTCGAGCTAAAACCCGCGGCTTGGCCGATACCCGGGCCGAGCGCGCACGCGATATTTTTTCCCGGTATCCGCGGCGATTTCTACCACGATCTTCCGGAACCCTTCATTCGGATTCTGTTGCGGATAATAGGTCACCGTATACGAGTTGCCGAGATCCTCGCGGATCGATTCAAACGCCTCCACTTGCTTTTGCCATGTCTTGGCGAAATACGCTTTACCGCCGGTTCGTGATGCCAGCCGCTTGAAAACGCCGCTCGATATCGCGTCTTTGCTCGCCTCCGCCGTGGAGATCACGTAGATCGGAATGCCCTCGTCTTCGGCCACCGCGCGGACGTCATCCGGCGCCACCATGCTGGCATTGTCCGGACCGTTGGAGAATACGATGATGACCTTCCGTCCCGGCACTTTCGCGGCGTCGCGCAACGTTAGCAGCAGCGTGTTGTACAACGCCGCGTCATCGCCCGCCACCGCTTTCCGCAGACCCAGAATCGCTTCGTTCCGGTCTTTTGTCAGATCGGCCGCCCGCGTCAAATTCCGGCTGAATGTATACACGGCCACCGAATCGGCGCGGTCTAATCCGCGAACAAAATCGGCGATCGCGTCGGAGGCGTATACGAAGCCCCGGTACATGTAATTGCTGGTATCGAAAAGGACGAAAACGTTGGTCCCGACAAAGGCGTCCGAACGTACATCCGGCCCCGCCTTGGCATCCTCGCCCGTCGCCTGCGCCGCCAGCGGCCTCATCGTCCCGTCTTCCAGAATCTGCATCACCGGCTTATTGCCTTCGGCAAATGTGTTCAGCTTTTGAATAATCCCGTCTTCGAGAATCTTGAAGTCCGATGGCTTCAAATTGTTCACGTACTTGCCCTTACTGTCGGTCACAGTAAAGCCAAGCACCACCATATCGACCTTCACGCGAAACGTGGGCCGAGTCGTCTCCTGCGCCAACGCACTTCGTCCGGCCAACATGGCCGCCGCGCCCGCTCCGATGAATTTACGTCTCGATGTCACTCGTGCCTCCCTTGCCGCCCGTCGTTGAAAAGTGTAGCGCGGTTGCCCTACTCGCCGCCGCCAGCCGCCTGCACGGCCTTGTGCGCCTTCGCGCGCACTTCCTCGCCAACCTGCCGCATCGACCGCAGCAGCGCCGGCCAATCTTCCAAATGCGTCGCAAAGATCTTCTCCACCGTACTTTTCGTCCACTCCGGCACCGACACGTTCAGTTGCGACGGCGCCATGTAGGCCGAATCCGCCACCGAGGCGAAATATAACAGGCTCGATTCCCAGCTCTCCGCCATGATCCGGCTCGAATAGCCCATCAATGTCGGAAACGTCCGGACATTTAGAAGTTCCGGGCTATAGCTGTTTGTCAATGTCGGCTTCGACGTGCCGAATGCACGGGAAATGGCGCCGTAGTTCGCCTCCGTCGGCGACGCCTTTGCAATCTGCCGGATCTCCTGCGCCAAGCTGTCGCCTTCTTCGGCCCGCGCCCCGTGCATCTCTTTTGCCAGCAGAAACAGTTCCGAAGGCGTCACGTTTTCCAACGCCTTTTTCACGCGCCCTTCTCCGACCCACTCGCCGACCTGTCGCGCGCGTCCGGGCGGCGCGTAGTTCCCCAGCACCCGCGTCACACGCGTGCGCAACCCCTGGTCCAGCGTCGCTTCCGCCAGCATCAATTCGCCAAAGCGCAAATGCATCGCCACCCATTGCATCTGCCCGGGCGTTACTTTCCAGAAGCGCTGAATCTTCGAGCTTTGCACAATCTGCGGCACCAGGTCGCCCCAAATGAGTGCCTGCTCCCGGCTGGGAATCAGGAAATTCTGCTCCGCTTCGGCCAACGCATACGGCAACCCCGTCAGCGATCCCACCAGCCTTCCGCCGGAACTGGCCGGCCAGCCGGAACCCACCACCTCTGTCTGCCGCCACGTTTGAGCCGCGCCTTGCAATCCCAGGAAATCGTGGCTGCGCACGAAAACCGGATTCGTATACAGAATCTGCGCTCCCGGCGGGGCGTAGTGCGCATAGTTCAACCCTACCAGCGTGTCCCGCAGCAGCGGGGCCAGGGAGCCGCGGATATCGGCCAGCTTCACCGGATCCCCGGCCGCCCTCTCCACTTGCGCGCGGAGATTCAACTTCCGCTGATTCTCAATATGCCGCTCGCTCCAATAACCGAAAATCATCGCGTTCTTTTCCACGCCGGTCAGTCCGGCGCGCGGCAACTGAATTTCCGATAGCCGCCCCGAAACCCTTTGCACGATGGCCGGATCCAGCTTTCCGCCTTTGCCCAGGGTCTCCAGATGCGCCGCCAAATCGCCCAGCGCTTTCAATGACACCAGCCGCTGGGCCTCGATCACGCGGATCATGTCCTGCACCAGCAGCGTTTGTGTATCCTGATCTTCCGCGTTCGCGGTTCCAGCGAGCAGGTCCACGATCCGGTCCTGCGGATTCGTGCCGACCGGCGCGCCCGTGGCTTTCAACAGCGCTTGCACGCCGCTCCAGCCCGCGTCAAACGTGTCCCGGTCGGTCTTCGTTTTTGCAAAAGTACCCAGAATGCCGGCCATCGTGGCGTCGGCATCACCAGCCGGAATCGCGCCCTGGCGCACTAGGATCTGCCACAGCGAGAGTAACCCCTGCATCGTTCCCGCCGCGTTTGAACGCGCGCCCTGGTCGCGAATGGAGGTGATCGCCGCAATCGTATCCAGGTAGGCCAGTATGGTCGCCTCGCTCAGCCCGCCGGTTTCATTCAACAACGAGTACTGCGCTCCTTTGGCTCGATACTCCCTCGCCAGCCGGTCCACCGTGGCCACGGCCATCGGAGAATCGCGCTTCCGGTTCATATCGCTCAGCGCCATGAAGATCTTCAGCGGTTCGTTCTCCACCGCCTTCCGGCAGAGCGCGAACAACGCCTCTATCAGGTCATCGGGATCTTTCCAGCCGGTCGCCGCCTTCGTCAGTTTTCCATCGTACTTTCCGTGGGGATGCTTGATGAAAAGCTGCTTCCAAATCTCAACGTTGCCCGGAATATGCGGCTTCCCGGATTCTTCGAATCGCAGTCGCGTGGTCAGCAGGAGCAGATCCGTGTTGGCGCGGAAAACGGGCCGCGCCGGGCCCGGGCTCGTCACCTTCCCCGTCATCGCGCCATAGAACCGTTTCAGCCTTCCGGATTGGGTCAGGTAATCCTGCGCCGGTCCGCTCACCCGCATCAGCGAGTCGTAGTAGCTCGCCAGCCACCCGTCGTCTTTCGAATTCAGTTTGTCGAAGAATGCCGCCGGATCGGCGGGCGATATTCCTCCGGCCAACTCCGTCCACATCGCCTCCGCTTTCGCCCCGCCAGGGACTACCGCCCGCCCGTCCTGGATCGCGTACATTCCCCCAAAGAAATCCAATACGTGCGAAAAAGCTTTCAACCGCATCACCGGAATCGAGGCCTTCAGTTTCGTCGCCACTTCCCTGTCCACTTTCGACATTCCCAGGTACAGCCGGCACAGTTGAGGATCGCTCAAATACTGATCGATGAATGCCCCCTGCTGCTTTTCCTTCGCGCCCAGCCAATAATCGGGCCCGTACAGCACCGGCACTTGCGTGGCCTTAAAATCGTATTCAAACGGACGGTTGGCCCGCAGTGCCTGTTCCAATTCGGCTAGAGGAAAGCCGGAATCAATCGTCAGGAACGCCCGCGAGGCGTTGAGCGTCTCCAACACGACTTCGGCCCCGCACCCGCCCCGCATGCGGTAGCCAAGTGCTCGCAACAAATCCCCGGTCACCGGCGACTCGCACTGCTCGACACGGATCTTCTGCCGCTCGCCGGCAATCTTGCTCAATTCCCTCGCCTGCGACAGGTACCGCACCACGAGTTTCAAATACTCGGTCGACTCCAGCCCTTCATTCGAGTTGGCCGCCTGATACCCATTGGTCACCACGTTGCGAGCCAATGCCGGCAGAATCTCTTCCCGCGGCAGATCCGGGCTCAGCGCCGCCATTCGCGAAAAGCTGCGCAGCGGCCCTGGAATCTCGATCATCGTGTATTCGGCCAACTCCGCCTTCGGCGCAGGTATCGTCCCGCCGCCAGCCAGCCGCGCGTGCGCCCGCGCCGCCGCCGTGTCACCCGCCAGCAGATCCAGCGCCACCAGGCGCCGCGCATACTTGCCCGCCTCACGGGACCCGCTCTTTTCCAAAAGCGTCAACAGCCTCTCGTAGGCCTGCCGCGCCGCCGGGTCCCCGTGACGGTCAAGGAACTCCGCCGCCACCGTTAAGGTCACAGCGTCATTGGGCGCCTCTTTCGTGGCCGAAAGCAGCAGCGATCGCGCCGCGCCCGCCTGCCCTTTCTCTTCCAATTGCCGGGCCCGAGCGGCAATCTCTTGCCCCGGCGCCAGCGTCCCGCAAACCAAGAAACATAGCGTTAGAATGTGTCGCATCGGTATCCGTCCCCGAGAACGGTGCTATTACTCTAACACTACTGTCAGGCTCCGGATAACACTCCGTTCGGCTCCTATTAGAGTTAACAATCGAAGGAATCAAAAAACAGGAAGCGCCGAACCCGGTCGAGTTCGGCGCTTCCTGTAGACCATTGCTTTTTGGGGATTCGCAAATTGCCGCCCGCTCCCTGACGGTCGCGGCTCGGTACCCGTTTAGTGAATCAACTGCTCGCCGCTGCCTGCCGGCGCCGTCGTCATCGGGTCGGCCAGCCGTGCCCGGTCCGGAATCACCAGCGCCTGATACCCCTGCGCCAGGTTTTTGCTTCCGAAGTCGCTGATGAACGCATAACCGTGCGCGAACTGGAAGTCGCACCCGACCATCATGTATCCCTGGAATCCGGCTCGTGAGCCGGAGAGGGTAAACGTCCATTGCTCCCCGCCCGCCAACGTCGGCGAGCTCAGGATCGGGAACTGCGCCTGCGTCGCGGCGTTGAACGGCGTGGGATAAAACGTCGCCGTGCAGCGTCCGGTTTGCGGCGCTGTCGTCAGCGTGTCGCGCGACGTATTGCTAACAGCCAATCCGGTGTCAAAACCTGCCTGGTTCGTTATGAACTGGAACAGCAGCGTCGTCCGGCAAACATTCAGCGCCACCATCGGCGTGGGGCCGGTCAGGCCCAGGAATCGCGGAATCGCATCGCCCGCCGTCGCCGTTACCGCCAAGCTCTGTGGCCCGAATCCGCCCGACGTCGATATCGTGCTCGCAGCCGGCTGCGGGTTGTTGCCATAGGCGATAACCACCACAAACGCCACAGATTCGCCGCTATTCACATCCGTTTCCAATACTTCCCAGGAAATCTCGCCCGTTGATGGAACCAGTTTCAACCCGCCGTCGATCGTGTTGTCCGGAGCCGCCGCCACAAAAGGCGCCCCCGGTGTGGAAGTCAAACGCGCCTTCGTTGTCGGTATTCCCCCGGCGTCCAAGGAACTGCCCGTAGCAAACTCCCGCGTTCCAACATAGACTCGCGCGCCCGCCGGAATATTTGTAAAGACCGCTCGGAGAGTGGTGCCGCTGTCAGCCACCCCGACGCGATTCCAACCATTCACCCCCGGGAACACCGTGCTGTTGAAACCGCTTTCCGTGTTGTAGGAGATGCCAGGGTTGTCCTGTGAAAATGCGATTTGCGGTTCGGTCAGCGTCGTACCCAGGTTCCGGCGCTTAAACGCGTTCGGAAACCCCTCGGTAAATTTCACTAGCATTGTCCGTCCGCCGGGGGAGGAGTAGGCCGCGGCGCCGGGAGTGGACGCCAGATCGATGTTGTACGCATTGCAGGCGGTCAGTGATATGGGCCCAGTCAAGGCGCCGTCCAACGCGCTCCGGATCTCGTAACTCACGCCCGCCCGCACTGTCCCTAGCGTCTGCTGCGGGTTGGCCAGCGTGCTGCTGACCTGCGTTCCGGAGATCGACACGAATGCCAGCGCCGGCCCGCCAGTCGGCGGGATGCTCGTTGTGTTCATTCGGATATTGCGGATTCGCAGTACACGATCCGCGTTCGGTCCCGGCGGGTTAACGGGAATGTTGATCCACGACAGGGAATTGAATGAGTCGTATCTGCCCTGAAAAAGGTTATCGGTGTTCAGGCACGGGTTGGTCAGACACGGCTTCTGATCCACAGCCAACGGCGTGTCGACGATGAGTATCGCTTCGGTTTGCGGCGGCGTGGTCCCCGACGCCGCGACGGTGACGCGACTGCTCACCGCGGCGTTAAAGAAGATGCTGATATTAACCAATGGAAACGCGCCCGCTACCGCTGGCGTACCTCCGCGGCAGGTCAGTATCAGATCTCCGGCCAGTTCCGTCATACCGGCCGATCGCATCGTGGCCGGCGTCGGCGCACTGGCCGTACACGCCATTTGAGTCTGCGCGTGGATCGCCGGAGCGAAAAGCAGACAGGCGAACCACATGGAACAAAGGACAGAACGTTGCATATTTCCTCCTGGACGTGCTAACACGGAACGTACGATTATCCCCACTATACCAGAACATTATCAGGAAGAAATGTTTTTGAAACGCCGCCGACCGCGGCACGCGAAAAAAGCCAGACGCCTGCTGGGCGCGATCACCGCCAGCTTGCCTACAACCCCATTCGCGATCCCGCGCAAACGCAAACTCAGGCGGTTGTGTCCGCCATGCCCTTACTCCCGCCGCGGCTCCGGTGCCAGTACCACGCCCCTAACGCCACAAATCCCAGGCTCATCCATTGCGTCAACGACAACCCGCCCACCAGCCCCTGCGCATGGGACCGCACGAACTCCACTCCGAATCGAACCAGCGAATACGCCACCAGGTAGAACCCGATCTGCGCCCCAGGCCCCAACTTCCACCCAGCCCGCTGCCATAACATTCCGAAAATCACGAGCTCCGCCAATGCTTCATATAACTGCGTCGGATGCAGCCCAACTCCCAGCGGCACTCCGGTCAGCTCCGCCGCGTCCGAACTCCGAAACACCACCGCCCACGCCCGGTCGCACCGCGCTCCCCAGCAGCACCCGGCCGCGAAACATCCCAATCGCCCGATCCCATGCCCAATCGCCAGCCCCGGCGCCAGCAAATCCGCCGTCTCCAAAAACGGCAGCCCATGCTTCCTCATGTACCACCAAGCAAACACAATCGCCAGAATCAGCCCGCCCTGAAAAACGCCCGCCGCCTGCAGTGTGCTAACGCTGAAAATGTCGCCGATATTCCGGCTGTAGTGGCTCTCCCAGTCAAACAGAATCATCGCGATCTTCGCCCCGGCCAACCCCGCCAACGCGCACAGCACCACCAGGTTCGAAATCTTCTCCGGGTCCACGCCCCGCCGCCGAGCCAGCGTCGTACTTGCTTTCAGTCCCGCCAACACTCCCAGCGCCACCAGTACTCCATACGTCGGCAGGAAGAAATCACCAAATTGAAAGAGCTTCGGGAACATTACGCGGTCTCCTTTTGCCGCCACAAATCAATCAGCAGCAGCACCGCGCCCACTGATATCGCGCTATCGGCCACATTGAACGCCGGAAACTGCCAGTCCCGCCAATAGAACAACACGAAGTCCGTCACACTGCCGCGCAGAATACGATCATACAAGTTCCCCAGCGCCCCGCCCAGCACCAGCGCCAGCGCCAGCCGCCCCGTCGCCGAGTGCGTCTCCGGCTTCAGCAGCGCTCCCCGGAACATCCACGCCACAACCAGCGTCACCACCCCCGACAACCCGATCAGCACCACGCCCCGCACCACGTCCGGCGCATCGGCCAAAAAGCTAAACGCCGCCCCCCGGTTCTGCGCGTGAACAATCGACAACAGCCCCGGAATCACCGCATGCGTATCCCAAAACGAGACGTGCCGCTCGATCCAGCGCTTGGAAATCCAATCCATCGCAAAAATGCCCGGAATTAACCCCACCAGCGCTAGCTTCGATTTCGTCAACCCGCCACCATCACCTTCACAGCCGAGGCGCATGGCGCGCAAACCGACGGTAAATCGCTATCGGAGCCAACATCGTGCGTGTACTTCCAGCACCGTTCACACTTTACGCCCGTCGCCCGCAATACACTGACGCGCAGCGCCTCGCCAGCCGCCAATTCCACTTCACTCACAATAAATAAAGTCGGCAACTGCCCAACGTACTTCTCCAACAATGGCAGCAATGTCCCATCGGCCTCCAGTCGCACCCGCGCCTCCAACGGCGCGCCGATCACTTTATCCTGCCGCGCTGTCTCCAGCACTTTCAACACCTCGTCCCGCACTCCAATCAATCGGTCCCAAGCCGCCATTCGCTCCGCATTCATCCGTCCGCCCAATTCACCCGCCGCCGGCAACAGCGCCAAATGAACCGACGTTGGCGCTCCCGCCGCCCGCGCAAATCCCAGCCAGATTTCCTCGCATGTAAACGCCAGCACCGGCGCGAGCAACCGCGTCAATACGTCCGTCAACCGCCACAGCGCCGTCTGCGCGCTGCGCCGTTCCGCGCTCCGCGTCGCCGTCGTGTACAGCCGGTCTTTCAAGACGTCAAAATACACCGCGCTCAAATCTGTGCCGCAAAATGCGTAGGCCGCCTGATACACCCGATGAAACGCATACTCATCATAAAAGCCCCGGCATTTCACCACCAGGTCGTCGGCCCGAGTCAGAATCCACTGGTCAATCTCGGCCAGTTCATCAAAGGCAACCAAATCCGTGGCGGGATCAAATGCATTCAGATTCCCCAGCGCATACCGGAACGTATTCCGGATCTTCCGGTACGCCTCCGTCAGCCGCGTCAGAATCGTTTCGGACAGCCGCACGTCTTCCCAGAACTCAACCGACGAAACCCACAACCGCAAAATCTCCGCCCCGTACTGCTTAATGATCTTCTCCGGCTCAATCATATTGCCCAGAGATTTCGACATCGCCTTGCCGTTCTCATCCAGCGTCCAGCCGTTCGTCAGGGAACCCCGGTAAGGTGCCCCGCCCTTCAATCCCACCCCAACCAACAACGAAGAATGGAACCAACCGCGATACTGATCCCCGCCTTCCAAATACATATCCGCCGGCCACGGCAACCCATTCGCCTCGTTCAACACCGCCAAATGGCTCGACCCCGAATCAAACCAGACATCCAAAATATCCCGTTCTTTTTCGAACTCCGCGCCGCCGCATTCTTTGCAAACAAAACCAGGCCCCAGCAACTCCTCCGCCGTCCGTTCATACCAGACATCGGCCGAATGCTCCCGGAACAAATCGACGACTCGATCCAGCGGCGCTCGGTCCGTCACCAGCGCCTGACAGCCCTTGCACGTAAACGCAATGATCGGCACGCCCCACGTCCGCTGCCGCGAAATACACCAATCCGGCCGCGTCGCGATCATGTTGCTGATGCGTTCCTCGCCCCACGCCGGCCACCACTTCACCCCCCGAATCGCCTCCAACGCATTCTCCCGCAACCCGTTCCGATCCATGCCGATAAACCACTGCTCGGTGGCCCGGAAAATGGTCGGCTTGTGGCACCGCCAGCAGTGCGGATAGCTATGCGAAATCGGCACGTGCGCCAACAGCGCCCCTGCTTCCTTCAACAAGGCAACAACAATCGGATTCGACTCCCACACCGTCTTGCCGATCAACACTTCCGGCAGCGCCCCCGGCTCCTCAGCCGTGTGATACATCCGCCCCGCCCCATCCACCGGGCAATAAACAGGCAAGCCATTCTGCATGCCCGCCACGTAATCTTCCTGCCCATGCCCCGGCGCCGTATGCACCGCGCCGGTGCCTTGTTCCAACGTCACATGCTCGCCGAGCAGCCCCAGCGAATCCCGCTCAATAAACGGATGCCGGAATGTCGTCTGATCCAGCTTCGCCCCCGCAAACCGGGCCAGTTCCGCTCCGTCAACCCAACCCAGCGCCGCCTTCACCGCCTCCAACAATCCCGCCGCGACCAAATAAACAGCGCCGCCGGTCTCATAAGCCACATACTCAAACCGCGGATGATAGGCAATGCCCAGATTCGACGGAATCGTCCACGGCGTCGTCGTCCAGATCAGCCCATAAACGTCTTTCCCGGCCAACGCGGCATCCACCAAAGCAGCATCCGAAGTCAGCTTGAACCGCACATAAATCGACGGGCTCTTGTGGTCCTCGTACTCGACTTCGGCCTCCGCCAAAGCCGTCCGGCAACTGATGCACCAGTTCACCGGCTTCAATCCGCGATACACATAACCCTTGTCAAAGAAGTCGACAAACGCGCCCGCGATGACAGCCTGGTACTCCGGCGACATCGTCAGATACGGCTTCTCCCAGCGCCCAAAAATTCCCAGCCGCTGAAACGAGGCATTCTGCAAATCGACGTACTTCTGCGCATAGGCCCGGCATGCCCGCCGAATCTGCGCCGGCGTCATCTGTGCCTTCTTCGACCCCAACTCCCCGTCCACCTTGATCTCAATCGGCAGCCCATGGCAATCCCAGCCGGGCACGTACGGCGAGTCCAACCCCGCCATCGTCCGTGACTTGACGATAAAATCCTTCAGCAGCTTATTAAACGCATGGCCCAGATGAATATTGCCATTGGCGTACGGCGGCCCGTCATGCAGCACATACATCGGCTGCCCGGCGCGGGCCTCCCGAATGCGGCCATACAGATTCCCGTCTTTCCATTCGGCCAGCAAGCGCGGTTCCAACACCGGCAAATTGGCCTTCATAGAAAAATCGGTCTTCGGCAGGTTGACCGTCTTTTTGAGTTCGACTTTGCTCCAGTCCATGGGGTATCAACCATTATCGGTGGAGAACCCCGGAATTGCGAAATTTCGGTCGACTCCTGGTAAGTCTTCCCTCGCGGGGCCGCCGGGAGTAAACTGAATAAAGATCACGACGCATGGACAAGATCATCCGAAAATACGCCAGCCACAAAGAAATGAAGGCGGAGGAATACCGTTACTGGCAGAGCCGCCCCGCGCACGAACGAATGGCCGCGGTTTCCGAACTCACCACAGCCGCCTACGCGCTGAAAGGCATGGCCCCGGATGTACCAGGACTTCAAGGACCTGCTGTCCGCATTCAACGCCCGAAGCGTTAGGTATCTGATTGTCGGCGGTTACGCCGTCTCCTTTCACGGGCAGCCTCGCGCCACAAAGGACATCGACATCTTTATCAAGGCCGATTCCGCCAACGCTAAGGCCGTATTTGCCGCGCTCGCTTCGTTTGGCGCTCCGCTTGCCGGTATTACCCCGGACGACCTTTCGAACCCCCGTCAATTCATTCGTTTTGGACGGGAGCCCGTCGCGTTCGACATTCTGCCGGGCATCGATGGAGTCGATTTCGACGCAGCCTGGGAGCGACGAGTGGAGAGCGTCATTGACACAGCCAGCGGCCTCAAAGCTTTCTTTATCTCCAAGGAAGATCTGATCGCGTCAAAACTCGCCGCGGGAAGGCTCCGCGATCTTGCCGACGTCGAGGACCTCCGGGAAGCCGCGGAAAGCCAGCGGCCACAAACTTGAGTTGCCCGGCCGACCAGGCAACTCGACGCCCACGTCCCGAATGCTTCCATGCGGATTCCTTTCTTTCCACTCACCAGCCAGTCTAAGCTCTCGCACCGCCGGATTGGGGTTCACAGAAAATCGTGCTTCGGCCGATCATCGCGTTTTCCGAGGCCCGGAGCCGTGCCGCACAGCGGACTCCGGCACATATCGAGCAATAGGAAGGCAGACTGGTATTGAGGACGAAGTAACATGATCCACAAGTACTCACTCGCAATTGAGAATGGTCCATCTGGATACAGCGCTTGAACGCCGAGCGTTGCCCAACATCAACCCTTCACGAGATCGACGTCGAACTGTCGGCCTAACAAATGCATCTCAGGTCCGCAGACCAGTAGCCGCACCCGTCCACTTCGCCGCCGTCTACCGCTGATCCACCTTAACGAAGGTTTGGGTTTCAATGATAGTCGAAGCCGTATTCACAACTGGCAGCCTTTCAAATCGCCGGCAAATGTGAAACGCTTTCCGACGTCGACCGCCGGCGCTTTTCGTCGATCTGGATCCGCCTTCCCCCTGCGACGTTTGGAAGCCCAATTGCTCTGGAAGTGTTTGGAGGTTCTATGAAATACGGAATTGCGTACTTGCTTGGCGTGCCTGGTATTTTGATCGTCGGATGGTTCCTGTTAAACCAAGTAGCCTGCTAGCGGTTGAATGAGATCGGCATTATTATCGCTGAACCGGGCCTGCCGGAGCTTCTACGACTGCTCTAGTCTGTCCACCGTGCCGGTCGGCTAGGCGTGGCAGGTCGGCTTGGTCGAGAAAAACGGC
>SHUN01000009.1 GCA_009697495.1 Bryobacterales bacterium
AGCGCCTCCAAATCCAGCGCCTCAATGATATGGATCCCCCGCTCAAAAAGTAAGTGGATATGTACCGGCATGTCATGCGACGGCACGCGTTCAAACGCCACCGTATCCGACCCCGCCGCAAAGATCCCATGCGAACTCAGCCACTGCGCCCCGCTTAAATCCGGACCCGGTCCGGCCGGCGTCCCGCGCACCGCGTTGATATACCGCGTCGCGTCTTCCCAATATTGCGCCCACCCTGTGCGAATCAGCACCACATCCCCGGCTCCTATGACGCTGCCCTGCCCTTCGGCGATCCCGCGCAACACATCCGCCGTCAAAACTGCGTCCTCGGCCAACACTCGATCCGGCCCCGCCGCGTCCAACAGTACCCCGCGCCGCACAATGGGCGCAATCCTCTCCGCTGTATGAACGGAAAGCCCAGATGCATAACTCTGTACATCGGCCGCCACATGTCCGCCATGTAACTTCCCCCCGCAGGAGAAATGTCCGAACCCATCAATATGTGTGCCGACATGACTCCCCATCGCAATCGCGTCCGCCGCCGAACTATGCCCGGCAGGCGAATGCATATCGCCATGTTTCTTAGTCAGCGAAAACAGGTAAGGCGGATGCGACGGATGGTGCGGCATCCCCACATAATAAGGCTGCGCTAAGTCATAAACACGAGCGTTGAGGGCAAGGTTAGAAAGTGTCTGGTCCACGACACCCAGTGTATCAATGCGCCTGTTGATTGCCCTTATCGAGCGTCCCTCCCACCGTCAACACCGTATTGCCCAAGCTGTCTTTGATCACGATTTGCGCCGTGTCGTTCTTGCCCGGTTCCCCCGCGTCGGTAAACGTCCACGTCGCCGTCGCCCCGGTGACGCCATTATAACGGCCCGTCCCCGCGCCCACGTAGGTGTCGAAGGATGTTTTCGGCTGCTGCGGAGCGATCGACGGGTCGTCCGAGCACACTGCCGAAGTCAGAGTTTCCAGATGGAACGAATTCCCATTCCAATTCACCTGCAGACGATTCGGATTCACCCCTCTGTCACAGTGCAGTTCAAAGCCATGCGTCACGCGAGACGTGCTGGTTGTGAATACGCTCCCGCCACCGGTCATCCGCCCCCCCGTGCAAGGCGCAATCGTGAACGCCGGCGACAAATTCAATTCCACGAATCGCGCCACCGGCGCCGTCGCGTCCGCCGCTGTAATTACTGTCAACGGCGCCAACGCGCCGGTCGCGCTTGCCGTTCCCAGTCCCGGCAGCGGCGTTCCATAGGCCACATAAATCGGCACGCGGACCATCTCCCCCGCCACGGCGTCGGCCCGCAGCACTTCAAATACCATCGTCGCCTCTCCAGACCCGTTCACCGGAATCGGCGAGATCCCAAACCCATTGCCGCCCACCAGCGAAAACGGACCCTCTCCATCGGCGTTCGTCGTCACCATGCGCGCCACCATCTGCCCTTGCGCCACCGTGTTCTGCGCAAACAACTTCACATTCACGGGTACGCCAGAAAACCGCGCCAGAATCCGTGTCCCCTGATCCGCCAGCCCCGCCAGCCCCAAATCTCCCCGGTTCACGATTGCCGGAAACAGCGGCGAGAAGAAGCCCGTCTCCGTGTTCCAAATCGTGCCCGGCACCGTCTGCGCCGCCGGCGCCGGCGAGGTATTCGAGTCCACATACGCGGCGATGGTCCGCCGGCTAAATGATTCCACAAACCCCTCGGCGAACGTGAGGTTGAACTGCGACACGCCATGGCTCGCTCCGTTCGCCGCCAGCCCCGGGTTTTCGGCCACGCACTGCGCCAGTTTCACCGGCGTATTCACGCCAAAATCCATCCCATTACCCACATAAGCCACCACTATCTGCGGGTTATTTATCAGTACCGTGATTGTTGACGTTACCGCCAAAAACGAAAAAATCGGCGTCATCGGCACCATCGCTGGGCCGCGCCTATTGGCGTTCACGCGAATGTCCGTCATCCGGATCCGTCGCGTCTTTCCAGCCCCCGGCGGATCGACCGGCACACCTAGCCAAACCAGCGAGTTGATTCCCGTCTGCCGTGCTTGGAATACATTCGGCCGCCCAGCGCTTCCATCATAAACGCCCATGCCCGTGCCCGTTCCTGTTGTTCCGCACACTCCCGTCGTCGGCGTATCGCACATCCGCAAATTCGGATTCGCCACCGATCCCGGTTCATCCATCAGCAGTAGCCCCTCTGAGAACCCGGTGGCAAGCAGACGTCCGGTGACATCGGTGCTTAAAAACATCTGGAAATTAACCTGCGGCACCGCGCCTCCGGCCACGGTCGGAGTTCCCCCCGTGCACTCCAGAACGACGTCGCTCACCAGTTCTGCGACTCCTTCCGCGCGCACCGTCCGCGGCGCCGTCACCGTCGTATTGCAGATGAGCGGGAAGGCTAGCTGAGCCGGCGCGACCCCGCAAAAGAGAGCCGCCTGAATCATCCAGCGGAAGCATTGGGAAATTGGCATTGGAAACGCTCACTTTCTATCGAAGGACGGCGGCTGTTAGCCGCCGCTCGTCTGTGAGTGCGTGTTCCGCCCGAATCCGAGGTCAAAATAATTCCAGGCCACAAAAAGACGCGGCCGGCATATTTGCCGGCCGCGTCTTTACAGATTGTACTAGAAAACTACTCCACGATCGTCTCGTCCGGCGCGCCTTCGGTCTCCGAAAGCCCGCCCGCATAAAACGTCCGCGCCGTATCTTCGTAATCCGCCATCGAGTCGTTAAACGAAATCTCGACTTCGGGCTGCGGTTCCTCTTCCGGAACCCCCTCGCCAGCAATCCGCACGCCACGGTAGTAATCCATGCCCGTGCCAGCCGGAATCAGGCGGCCCATGATGACGTTTTCTTTCAGCCCGCGCAAATTGTCTTTCTTAGAGTTGATCGCGGCTTCGGTCAGCACGCGCGTGGTCTCTTGGAAGCTAGCCGCGGAAATGAACGAGTCAGTGGAAAGCGACGCCTTGGTGATACCCAACAGGATCGGCCGCGCGTGGGAACGGCGTCCGCCCTTGTCGTTGGTCTTCTCGTTCTCTTCCTTGAACTTGAAGCGGTCCACAACCTCTTCCGGCAGGAAGTCGGTGTCCCCGATATCTTCCACCTTCAGCCATCGCAGCATCTGCCGAACGATGACTTCCAGGTGCTTATCGTTGATGTTCACACCCTGCAGCCGATAGACTTCCTGCACTTCGTTGACGAGATACTTCTGCAGTTCCTTCTCGCCGCGAACCTTTAGGATATCGTGCGGATCGATCGGGCCGTCCATCAACTGGTCGCCCGCCGCCACACGCTCGCCTTCCTGCACATTGATGTGAGCGCCGCGCGGGATGGCGTACTCACGCTCCTCCCCGTCGTCGCCGGTCACGTAGATCATCCGGCTCGTCTTGGTGATTTCGCCGAACCGGACCACGCCGTTGATCTCAGCAATCTGCGCCGGATCACGCGGCTTGCGGGCTTCGAACAGTTCCACGACGCGCGGCAAACCGCCCGTAATGTCCTTGGTTTTCGAAGTCGCGCGCGGAATCTTCGCCACCACGTCGGCCGCATGCACCGTGTCGCCGTCGCGCACCATAAGGTGAGCGTGCGTCGGCATTAAATACCGCTTCTCGTCGTGCTTGGTTCCGCCTTCGGTTCTGATGATGATCGCCGGCACTTTCTTGCCATCGAGCGAGTCGCCAATGACCAACTGCGACAGGCCCGAAACCTCATCCACCTGTTCCTGCACCGTGATGCCTTCTACAATGTCCTTGAAGTGGACCTTGCCGCTGACTTCGGTGAGGATCGAGAACGAGTAAGGATCCCATTCCACCATCACATCTCCAGCCCCGATCGCCTGGCCGTCCAGGAACTTGAGCTTGGCGCCGTATACAACCTGATAGCGCTCTTTCTCGCGCGCCTTTTCGTCGACAATCGCCAGGATGCCGTTGCGGTTCATGACGATGTTCTCGCCGGCCGCATTCTTCACCGTATTGATGCCGATGTACTTGATGATGCCCGCGCCCTTCGACTCTTGCGTGTTCTGCTCCGCCGCGCGCGTCGCCGCGCCGCCGATATGGAACGTACGCATCGTCAACTGGGTTCCCGGCTCACCGATCGACTGCGCCGCGATCACACCCACCGCCTCGCCGCGTTCCACCATCCGGCCCGTGGCCAGATTGCGTCCGTAGCAGAGTTGGCAAACGCCTCGCCGGCTCTCGCACGTCAGCACCGAACGGATCTTCACCCGCTCAATACCGGCCGCCTGAATACCCGTCGCCAGGTCTTCAGTGATCATCTGGTTGACGCCGACAATCCGCATGCCTTCAAAGTCGAGCTGATTCTCGAGCACCACGCGGCCCACAATACGGTCGCGCAACGGCTCGATTACTTCGCCCACTTCCACAATCGGCTCTACATAGATGCCTTCGCTGGTGCCGCAATCGTGCTCACTAATGATCACGTCCTGCGCCACGTCCACCAACCGCCGGGTCAGATAACCCGAGTCGGCCGTCTTCAACGCCGTGTCGGCCAAGCCCTTGCGGGCGCCGTGCGTCGAAATGAAGTACTGCAACACGTTCAAGCCTTCGCGGAAGTTAGCCGTGATCGGGGTTTCAATAATTTCGCCCGACGGTTTGGCCATCAACCCGCGCATTCCCGACAACTGCCGAATCTGTTGCTTCGAACCGCGGGCGCCGGAGTCCGCCATGATGTAAATCGGGTTGAGGTAACGGCCCGTACGGTCGTCCTCTTCCATCTTTTTGAACATCCGGTCGGAAACTTCTTCGGTAACGCGCGTCCAGATTTCGATGATCTTGTTATACCGTTCGCCCTGCGTAATAGCGCCCGATTGATACTGGCTCTGGACTTCGATAACAGCCTTCTCGGCGTCCTTCACCATCTGCGCCTTCTGCTCCGGCACCACCATGTCGTCGATGCCGATCGAGATGCCGGCCTTGGTGGCGTACATGAAGCCAAGCGCCTTAATGTCATCGAGCATCTTGACCGTCGTGTGCATCCCAAACTTCAGGTAGCAGTACTGCACCAACTGCGTGAGACCCTTCTTCTTCAACAAACCATTGACGAAGGGCATCTCATCAGGCAGCACATCGTTCAAGATCACGCGGCCGACCGTCGTGTCCATGTCCTGCTTGTTGAACGGAACCGGCTCGGTGTGCATCAGGTTCTGCCCGTCTTTCGACGTCGTCAGATCCAGCACCCGGCCCGTATAGCGCAGCTTGATCGGGGTGAGCGGTTCCACTTCGCCCATTTCCAGCGCAATCAGCACATCGTCCATCGAGGCAAATTTCTTGCCTTCGCCCTTGGATCCGACGCGCGATTTGGTGAGGTAGTACAGCCCCAGCACCATGTCCTGCGACGGAATCGCGATGGGCGCGCCGTGCGCGGGCGACAGAATGTTGTTCGACGCCAACATCAGCGTCGTCGCTTCAATCTGCGACTCCGGCGACAGCGGAATGTGAACCGCCATCTGGTCACCGTCGAAATCGGCGTTAAACGCGGTACAAACCAGCGGATGGAGCTTGATCGCCTTGCCTTCCACCAGCACCGGCTCGAACGCCTGAATGCCAAGGCGATGCAGCGTCGGCGCGCGGTTCAGAAGGATCGGATGATCGCGAATCACTTCTTCCAGGATGTCCCAAACCACCGGATCCTGTTGTTCAACCAGTTCCTTCGCTTGCTTGATCGTCGTGCAATGGCCACGCTGTTCCAACCGGTGATAGATGAACGGCTTGAAGAGTTCCAACGCCATCTTCTTCGGAAGACCGCACTGGTGCAGCTTCAGTTCCGGACCGACCACGATAACCGAACGGCCCGAGTAGTCCACGCGCTTGCCCAGCAGGTTCTGCCGGAAGCGGCCTTGCTTGCCCTTAAGCGCGTCGGAGAGCGACTTGAGCGGCCGGTTATTCGCTCCGCGCAACACGCGTCCGCGACGCCCATTGTCGAACAGAGCGTCCACGGCTTCCTGCAACATGCGCTTTTCGTTGCGCACAATGACGTCCGGCGCGTGCAGTTCCATCAGCTTCTTCAACCGGTTGTTGCGGTTGATCACCCGGCGATACAGATCGTTCAAATCGGAAGTCGCAAAACGGCCGCCATCCAGCGGCACCAACGGGCGCAGTTCCGGCGGAATCACTGGAATTACATCCAGAATCATCCATTCCGGCTTGTTGGTCGACTTGCGGAAACTCTCCACAACGCGCAAACGCTTGGCGAACTTCAGCTTCTTCTGCTGCGAAACTTCCGGCTTCATCTTCTCGCGAATTTCGAGCGATAATTTATCGCACTCGATCTTCTTGAGAAGTTCCTTGATGCCCTCGGCGCCCATCATGGCGACGAACTTGCCGTGGGCCTCTACGTCAAGCTGGCGCTTCCGTTCATCGGTGATGACGTCTCCGGCTTTGATGCCGTCCACTTCGCCCGGATCGACGATGACAAAGGCTTCAAAGTACAGGACACGTTCCAGTTCCCGCAGTGTAATATCCAGCAGGTAACCGATACGCGACGGCAGTCCCTTAAAGAACCACACATGCGAGCAGGGGCTGGCCAGTTCGATGTGGCCGAGCCGTTCCCGCCGCACACGGGAGAGCGTAACTTCCACTCCGCACTTATCGCAGATCACTCCGCGGTGCTTCATGCGCTTATACTTGCCGCACAGGCATTCCCAGTCGGCGATCGGGCCAAAAATACGGGCGCAGAACAGCCCGTCGCGTTCCGGCTTGAAGGTTCGGTAGTTAATGGTTTCCGGCTTGGTTACTTCTCCGTGGGACCAGTTTCTGATCTTATTCGGAGAGGCCAGACTAATGCGGATCGAATCAAAATCGGCAATCAGATTCGCGCGTTCGTAGGGGGAAGAGCGGTACATGGCGATATTTCTCCTTATCAGAATTAGTCGGCGGCCGCGGCGGTTTCCGGCACGGGGTCAACCTGCGATTTCAGCAGTTCCACGTCCAGACACAGCGCCTGCAACTCACGGATCAATACGTTAAACGATTCCGGCACGCCCGGTTCCGCGGCGGCCTCGCCCTTGACGATGGCCTCGTAGATCTTCGCGCGGCCGTAAACGTCGTCGGACTTGGCGGTAAGCAGTTCCTGCAGCGTATAAGCCGCGCCGTATGCTTCCAGCGCCCACACTTCCATTTCGCCGAACCGCTGTCCGCCGAACTGCGCCTTGCCGCCCAGCGGCTGCTGCGTAATCAGCGAATACGGTCCAATGGAGCGCGCGTGGATCTTATCGTCAACCAAGTGCGACAGCTTCAGCATGTAAATGCATCCCACCGTCACCGGCTGCTCGAACTTATTCCCGGTCATGCCGTCGAGCAGGTTCACCTTACCCGAATTCGGCAGCCCGGCTTCGGCCAACTGCGCCTTGATATCGGCCTCATGCGCGCCGTCAAATACAGGGGTCGCAAAGTGCCGTCCCAGCTTCATGCCGGCCCAGCCCAAATGCGTTTCCAGAATCTGTCCGACGTTCATGCGGCTCGGCACGCCCAGCGGATTCAGAATGATCTCCACCGGCTGCCCATCGGGCAGATACGGCAAATCTTCTTCCGGAACGATGCGCGAGATAACACCCTTATTACCGTGGCGTCCGGCCATCTTGTCGCCCACCGACAGCTTGCGCTTCATCGCCACATAGCACTTCACGGTTTTGATGACGCCCGGAGGCAGCTCATCGCCCTTTTTGAGCTTGGCGATCTTCTCTTCGGTGATTTTCTCAAGAACCGCGATCTGGCGCGACGTCATCTCCTCGATTTCGTCGATCAGCTCATTCAAATGCGGGTCGCGTTCCTTCAACCGCATGCGCTTCAAATCGCGCGAACGCATCTTTTCCAGAATGTCGCGCGTCAGCGTGGTGTCTTTGGCCACCAGCTTCTTATTGGTCTTCTCATCGTGCAGATCGGCCAACACCATCTGGCCGTCCAGCAGCTTCGAAAGCCGCTTGGCGCGCTCGTCACCCAGAATTCGCTTTTCGTCATCCAGGTTGCGATGCAGCCGCTGAATATTCTCTTCCAGAATCTGTTTCGAACGTTCGTCGAGCTCGGTTCCCTTACGCGAGAAGATCTTGCAGTCCACTACCACGCCTTCAATTCCAGGCGGGCAGTAGAAGCTCGCATCTTTCACGTCGCCGGCCTTTTCGCCGAAGATCGCCCGGAGCAACTTCTCCTCCGGCGTCAACTGCGTTTCGCCCTTCGGCGTCACTTTGCCGATCAGAATGTCTCCCGGCCTCACCGTCGCGCCGATCCGAATAATGCCCGACTCGTCCAGGTTCCGCAACGCGCCTTCCGGCACGTTCGGGATGTCCCGCGTGATCTCTTCCGGTCCCAACTTCGTGTCGCGCGCCTCGACTTCAAACTCCTCGATATGGACCGAAGTGTAGTAGTCTTCCTTCACCAGTTTTTCGCTGATGATGATGGCATCCTCAAAGTTGTAACCCCGCCACGGCATGAACGCGACAAGCACGTTCCGGCCCAGCGCCAGTTCGCCCTGATCGGTGCAAGGACCGTCGGCCAGAACATCGCCCTTTTTCACCCGCACGCCAACCTTAACGATCGGCTTTTGCGTGATACAGGTATTCTGATTGGACCGCTTGAACTTCGTCAGCGTGTAAATGTCCGCGCCCACTTCGCGCGACATCTGCCCCTCATGGGCGCCCGATCCGTCCACCCGAACAATGATGCGTTCGGAGTCAACCGAGTCCACGATTCCGGAGCGTTTGCAGATAACCACAGCGCCCGAATCGCGGGCGGTTACGCGCTCCATGCCGGTTCCGACATACGGAGCTTCGGCGCGCAACAGCGGCACTGCCTGCCTCTGCATGTTCGAACCCATCAAGGCGCGGTTGGCGTCGTCGTTTTCCAGGAACGGAATCAGCGACGCGGCCACCGAGACCAACTGCTTCGGACTCACGTCCATGTATTGGACTTCAGCCCGTTGCGTCAGCGAAAAATTGCCTGCCTGCCGCGCGTTCACCAGATCGTCGACAATGGCGCCCTTGGCGTCCAGCACGATGTTGGCCTGCGCCACAACGTACTTGTCCTCTTCCCAAGCCGACAAGTAATCGCTGTGCGCTTCGACTTCGGCCGGCTGCTTGCCCGCGCCCATCGCCTTTACTGCCTTGTCGTAATCGACCCGCAGAACAACTTGGCCCACTTTGTATTCGGTTGCGCCCGGATTCCAAATCCGCACTTCATCGATCACCACGCCGTCCACAACGCGGCGGTACGGGCTCTCGATAAAGCCAAACTCATTGATCCGAGCAAAGCACGACAGCGACGAAATCAATCCGATGTTCGGACCTTCCGGCGTTTCAATCGGGCAGATGCGGCCGTAGTGCGTTGTGTGAACGTCGCGAACTTCAAAACCCGCGCGCTCTCGGGATAGACCACCCGGTCCAAGTGCCGACAAACGCCGTTTGTGCGTAATTTCCGACAGCGGATTCGTCTGATCCATGAACTGCGATAACTGCGAAGAGCCGAAGAACTCGCGGATGGCCGCCATCACCGGCTTGGCGTTCACCAGATCGTGCGGCATTGCTGTCGCGATCTCCTGGCTCACCGACATCTTTTCCTTGATCGCCCGCTCCATGCGGACCAGGCCAATCCGGAACTGATTCTCAAGTAACTCGCCCACCGCCCGGACGCGGCGGTTGCCCAAGTGATCGATATCGTCGACGGCGCCAATTCCGCGGCGCAACCGGAACAGATACAGGATCGTGTTCACGAAATCGCGCTCGTCCAGCGTCCGCTTATTCAGCGGCGTCGCGTCGGCCTTACCGTGGATTTTGATGTTGAACTTCATCCGCCCAACGCGCGAAAAGTCGTACTTCCGGGCGTCAAAGAACATGCCCTGGAACAACTGCGTCGCCGTATCGCGTGTCGGCGGATCGCCCGGCCGCAACTTACGGTAGATTTCCAGCAACGCATCGTCCTGCGACTTCACCGTGTCTTTGTCCAGCGTCTTCGAAAGCACATTCCCGGCTTCGTCGCGCTCCGGGAAGTACACATCGACGTTCTCGATTCCAGCGTCGAAAAACCGGCTCAATGCCGCCGGCGTCACTTCCCGATTGGCTTCGAGCAGAATCTCGCCCGTCTCCATATCGATGACATCGGCAATCGCCGCCGCGCCTTCCAAATCGTTGGCGGCAATCTCAAAGCGCTCAATCTTCGCCTTGTAGATTTCGTTCAACAGCCGCGAGGTCACCTTCTTGCCGGAGGCGACCACCACGTCACCGTTCTTGGCTTGAATCGCCATCGTCAGCTTCATGTCGCGCAACGAACCGCGGCCGGGGCCGCCTTGCTGCGCCACATTCCAGATCACTTTTTTGTCTTTGGTTAAAGTGATCCGCGTCAGCGTATCGGTGTAGAACGTGCGCAGAATCTGCTCATCGCTCTTCAGCCCCATCGCCCGCAAAAACACCGTGCCGTAGAACTTCCGCTTGCGGTCAATACGTACATACAGCAAGTTCTTGCTGTCGTACTCAAACTCCACCCAGGATCCGCGATACGGAATAATCTTGCCAAGGAAATAACCCTGCGCCGGAACTTTTTCGAAAAACACACCCGGCGACCGGTGCAACTGGCTGACGATTACGCGTTCGGTACCGTTAATGATAAACGTGCCGTTCTGCGTCATCAGCGGCACTTCGCCGAAGAAGACTTCCTGTTCCTTAATATCGCGCACCGTCTTGGTACCCGTGTCCGGGTCCTTATCGAAGACCGTCAGCCGGATCGTCACCTTCAGCGGAGCCGCGTACGTCATGCCGCGCTCTTCGCACTCCGGCACGTCGTACTTCAACTGCAGGCCCACAGGATCGCCGCAGCGGTTACAGAACGTCACGACGTTCTTATTAAACGTGCCGCACTTGCCGCACAAGATGTCGCCCGGATGGAACGGATCGGTCTTGATCAGCGCCCCGCACTGGCGGCACGTCGAGCGCAGATTGTGCAACCCCTTCAGGTTGCCGCACTTGCATTCCCAGTAGCCGATGGAATAATCCACGAAGTCCAATTGCGCCAATCCCCGGAAATCGGTGATCGGAAAGACGCTGGTAAACACCGACTGCAGGCCCGCGTCGTCGCGCTCCTGCGGCAGCATGTCCATCTGCAGAAACCGCTCGTAGCTTTGTTTCTGCACTTCAATCAAATTGGGAATCGGGACCGAAGTCTTGATTTTCGAAAAATCCAAGCGTTCGCGAATCGAACTGTTGGCGGGGTTGCTCATCTTCCACTCCTATGTTGGGCGGCGGTTGGACAGCGCCAGCGGCGGAAGCCGCGGGGGCGTGAGGGTGCTTGCGCCTGGCGTCAGGCGGCGATCAGGTTATAACCTTGGCAGTATCTTCTGGTCTGCTTTGCCTGCGTCGGGCTAAAACCGAGTCGCTTCCGGCTAACAGCGAGGTGGAAACTGAAAATCTCTTGGAAAACCGCTCGCCCTTTCTTGGCGGGCACGGATTCCGTTCCGGCTCCGAGTAATCCCAATCGTAACAAATGGATAACGGCTTCGTCAATCGCGTGTAAGACAGGGGGGACCACGGGCCACGAAACAGAGCTAGGCTGCCAACGGTTGATCCGCTGGCAGCCCGGCACTAGAAACTAAGAAGAAAATACTTGCGGGAAGGCAAGTTTACTTCACTTCGACGGACGCGCCCGCATCGACGAATTTCTTCCTCATCGCTTCGGCTTCGTCCTTCGTGATTCCTTCCTTCACAGGCTTCGGCGCGCCGTCCACCAGGTCCTTGGCTTCTTTCAAGCCCAGGGCGGTGATTTCGCGAACCACTTTGATCACGTTGATCTTGTTCGCGCCGGCGGCGGTGAGGATAACCGTAAACTCAGTCTTCTCCTCAACGACCGGAGCGGCGGCGGCGCCGGCCGGAGCAGCCACTGCGGTGGCGGCCGCGGCGGAGACGCCCAGCTTCTCTTCCAGCAGCTTTACCAGCTGCGACGCTTCAAGTAGCGTCAGTCCTTGAATCTGCTCTGCAATTGCGTTTATGTCGGCCATGATTGGGTTAACTCCTGATTCGTAATCTGTTTTCGCTTAAAATGACTGCCCATTACGGACAGCGAAACTCGTGCAATCGGTCCGATTCGGGGGGAATCAGTCCTGGAACTTGTTCTCTTTGACGCCCTGATCCACTACGACGGCCAAATTGCGGCCAACCGCGTTCATCACCGTCACCAGTTGCTGCGCCGGAGCCTGTATCACATACAGTAGCTTGGCGTAGAGTTCTTCCTTCGAAGGCATCGTCGAAAGCTCGGCAATCGACTTAACGTCAACCACACGCCCTTCCACCATCCCCGCCTTGAACACAAATACCGGATTGGTCTTGGCGTATGCGGTCAATGCCTTGGCCAATGCCACCACATCGCCCTTGGTATAGGCAATCGAATTCATCCCGGCCAGCTTCTCGAACAACGGCTCCGACTTCAGCCCTTCGCTCGCCTTCTGCGCCAGATTGTTCTTAACGACTTTGTATTCGCCGCCCGCTTCCTTCACCGTCTTGCGAAGCTGATAATCCTGCCCGACTTTCATCTTGGCGAAGCCCGCCAGAAAGATGTTATTCACTGCCTCGAACTCACCGCGCAGGAACGCGAGATCTTTTTCTTTTTCTGAGCGTTTTTTCATTGCGTGTCTCCTTGTCCTTACCTAGACCGCCGCTTTCAAGGCGTTCATTTCAGTGGTGTCAAGGGGCACGCCAGGGCTCATCGACGAACACATCGTCGCGCTCTTCACGTATTTGCCCTTCGCCGCCGCCGGCTTTGCCTTCAACACCGCGCTTATCAGCGTCGACGCGTTTTCCACCAGCTTTTGGTGGTCAAAGCTCAGCTTGCCCAGCGGCGCGTGAATCACGCCCGTCTTGTCCACGCGAAACTCTACTTTACCGGCCTTGGTCTCGTTAATCGCCGTTTTCACGTCGTTGGTGACCGTGCCGGTCTTCGGGTTCGGCATCAAGCCACGCGGCCCGAGCACCTTACCCAGTTTACCCACCGAGCGCATCATATCCGGGGTTGCAATCACGGCATCGTAGGCCAGCCAGTTTTCTGACTGAATCTTCGTTACCATCTCTTCGCCGCCCGCGAAATCCGCGCCCGCTTCCAGCGCTTCTTTGATCTTATCGCCAGAGGCGATTACCAAAACGATCTTGTTCTTTCCCAAGCCGTTCGGCAACACCACCGTGCCGCGGACCATCTGGTCGGCATGCTTCGGATCCACGCCAAGACGCATATGCACTTCCAGCGTCTCGTCGAATTTGACGAACTTGATCTTCTGAATCAACGAAACCGCCTCGGAGACGTGGTACAACTTACTTTCCACGAGCTTCGCGGCGGCGTTATACTTCTTGCCTGATTTTCTTGCCATAGTTTTGATTGGTCCTAACGGCGTCTCTAGACTTCTTAAGACGCCTCCCAAGATACGCGTCTCCGGGAGGAAACGCTTTTGTAAGAATAGCAGAACTGGCCATAAAAATGCAAAGCGGGGTTCTTTGAGGACGATAGGACGGGTAGATCGACTCGAGATCGAGTTGTTCGATCCCATCGACGATGAACCGCGCCAAGTGCGCCTCCCGCAGCCAGTCGTGCAGGGACGGCGGAAAAAGCAGGCCTTGATTCATCGGACCGGTTCGGAATCGCTTCCCTATAGCCATATCCCAAGGCTGGATGAGGGAACGGCCAAAACATTTCGCTGGTGAAATATTTCCTCTGCCGCGCCCGACGAAATCTATCCCCGACAGACTCCTAGTGGCCAAGATTGGGGTGACGTTCCAGCTGCTCTTGCTAGCGCCCTTCTTCGCTTCGTGCGACAGGGCGTAATCGGATCTCCCTGCGTGCTTCGTTTGTGAATTCCGTCAGTCCCATCCAAAGATCTATACCGGGAATCCTGGGCCTTGTTCAGCTTGTTAGACTAAACCGTTGAATCTAGATCGGATCTCGACTAAACGTACGGTACGCCTACAATGCCTGAGTGGGCTTCCGGTCGTTTGCCGACACCAATAGTTAGTCAGGATTCGCTCTAAATTGATTTTGTGGAAGAGCATATTCATCCTGACCGGCACGCACTTCGGCAGCGTGCGAATTCCGTTTGCCGGACCGACCGCACTAACCTATCATTGAGACTCCAGATGACGCTTGGCGAACAACTGCAAAATGCCCAAAGAGGAGCGGACGGGTCTTTCTCGAATCGGGCTCCATCCGAGACGGTGGTGCCGTGCCCACTGGCCAGGACGCACTGGATAGAAATTCATTTGGTGGATGACGCCGGGCAGCCGGTGGCGCAGGAGCCTTACGTCGTCTATCCGCCGGGCGGGGATCCGATTTCCGGAACTCTGGACGAAAATGGGCACGCGCGGCACGAACAGTTGCAGGCGGCTCCGTGCGTAGTGGTTTTTCCGAGCCGGGAGCGGACGTGGTGGGATCCCAACCCGCCGATGCCGCCGCCTCCGCCGGAGCCGGTGCCGCCCATCGTCCCCGCCACGCTGCCATGGATCCCCGATCACTGGATTGAATTGCACCTGGTGGACGATTCCGGCCAGCCGGTGCCGTTTGAGCCGTATGAGATTCAGTTTTCGGCCACCTACGTCGTCAGCGATTATCTGGATGAGAACGGTTTCGCCCGCGCGGAGGGCTTGCCGGGCGGTCGGCCGAAGGTGATTTTCCCGCGGCGCGAATCCGCCTGGTGGAGGCCGGATGAACCGCCGCCGCCACCGCCGGTTCCAACCCGATTAGCGCCGGTAGCAGCGGCACTTCCCGGCGTTCCGGACTCGTGGATTGAGATCTGTTTGACCGATGACACAGGCGCGCCCGTCGCGTTTGAACCCTTTGAAATCCGCTACTCGAACGGTTCGCGGGAGGAGGGCGTGTTGGACGAACGCGGATTCGTCCGGGTGGAGGGGCTGATGAAGGGTAAGTATCAGATTGTCTTCCCCAGCCGGGAAGAGGCGTGGTGGACGCCGGATACATCGCCGACGGCCCCGGCGGCCGTGAAACCGCCGGAGGTTTTGGAACTGCCGTTACCGGCGGCCGCGGAATCCGCGGACGGGTTGGAGCCCGCATAGGAAGGCCAGTAATTCAGGCGGAAGGAACTAAATACAATGTACAAACCTCGCGATACGTGGCATGTGGCCGATTCCGACGACGATGTTCAGTGGATAGCCTCCGAGTACGGCATTAAAGACTGGGAGACGGTGGCGAAGGACCCGAAGAATAAAGAATTAATGGATAAGAAGCGCGACCCGCACGTTTTGTATGCGGGCGACAAGGTGTGGATTCCCGATTTGAAACCCAAAGTCTTCGACGCGGAGACGGACAAGAAGCACGAGTACAAGCTTTACCCGCCGAGGCAGTTGGTCCACATGGTCCTGGAGGACGGTGATGGCAAGGCGTACGGGAACTGCCGGTATGAGTTCTGGGTGAAGGGGAAACGCTACGATCCGCCGGGGACAAGCGGGGAGTTGCGGTCGCGGGAGGACGGGCTGGTGTACCAGTTGGTGCCATTGGAGCGGGACGTGGAGCTTCGGGCTTGGCTGGAAGATCCGAAGGCGAAGCAAAAGTATGAGGAACTGGAGCCGTCGCCGGAAGATCAGGAAGAGTTCGACTATATTTCAATCCGGTTGAATCCGGCACATCTGGATCCGATAGATACCGTGGAAGGGTTGCAGGACCGGTTGAGCAATCTTGGGTATGGGCTGAAGGACGAGTGGGGCACATTGGGAGACGGCACGCGGGACGCGATCCGGGAGTTTCAGCAGGATGTAGGCCTGACGCAATCCGGCGAAATGGACACCGAAACGCGGAAGCGCCTGCTGGAGCAGGCGGGTTCGTAACGGACCGGCGAGAAGAAGAGGAGACAGTACATGCCTGTAATCAATCATGCGGGGTTTCTGCTGGAGTTTAAGAAGCGCTGCAAGGAAGTGAAGAATGCGACGGTGGCGGAGCGCATGGTTTGCGACATCGCCGGAGCTTCGGAGGCCCATCGCAAGACGCGAGTGAATCCGATGGACTGTTTACAGTTGATTGAACCCTATGTGAACCGGATCGACGCGGCGCTGAACGGATGGCGCACGGACGCCCGATTTACGATTGCGCAGGGGCATTGCGCAACGCTGGCGGGGCCGTTGGGGAAAAAGACTGGGACGTACAATGTGGTGAAAGACACCTTTGTCGAAGCGCCGCGGCGAACATTGGCCGGTTTTTTCGCCAGTTTAATTGTCCCTTTAGCGGCGATTTGGGTACGGCAAGCCGCGATGACGGCGCGAGCGGTGCGGATAGCCGACGCGGGAGCGCTGCCGGTGGTTCACCTTGGAATCCATGCGGCGGTGCGTGGGGTGATCTATGGAAACGTCGCCAGCTCCGCATCGGAGTTCAGACCCTACAACGCGGCCGGCGTGGCGGCGGAGGCGGCCAAGGCGGCAGGCGTGACGACGCCCGTGGTAGTGGCGATTGAAGGATGTGGCGCGGCCGCGCAGCGCCGAATCGCCGATCACGGCGAAAGCCCGGCGACGGCGGTTGGCACCGCGGCGGTTGCGGCGGCGCTGGTGGCCGATCCGGCCCTTTCCGCGGCGATCCAGGGCATGATCCGGGCGACAGCGAACTCGATGATGACCGCGCCGCCGATTTCCTTCGCGGTGACTCCGCAAGTCGCCCTGGCGTTCACCGCGCTGGGCGCCGGAACCATGGTGAAGACGGGGATCGGTCACCGGAAAACTTTTTTTCGCAACAATTTGGAAACGCTGTGCTTACGGCTGCTTGCCGATTGGGAAGATATTAACCTGCTATTTTTCCCCAATGTCGTGCTGAAAAAACTGGTTGGGATCCGGACGACGGGCGCCGATTTTCACAAAGAAGGGAAACAGGTGCTGATTCTGACGTTTAAGGCTCACGCTTCGCCGCTGGTCATGGTGGGTTTGGCCTGTTTCCAGAAGCAGAAGGTGGTTATACAGAGGCGGCAACTGGTAAAGCTGGTGTACAAGCCGAGCGACATTGAGTTGGACTGGCGGATGGTGGGTGACAGCGAAGCGACCCAGGCGAGACTGCCCCACATATGGGCGGCGGCGCCGTTCAACACGCACTCGTTATTCTGCCAGATCAACGCCAGTTTGAACGCGGCGGCCGCGCCGACGGCGCCGCTGTTCCCTGCCCGCGGAGCGCTGGCTGGAGTGGCCGCCGCGCCGCCAGCCACTCCGTTGGTGAACGGCGTCACGCCGCTGGCCCTGCCGGTTTACCAGATTCTGCCGCGCAATCCGGGGTCCGGACTCGCCGGCGGGGGCGCCGTGGCGCTCACTACCAGCTACGGATATATTGAGTTCCTGCCGTATTTGCCGGATTGCACCGATAGCGTCGCGCTCACCGTCCCCCTCGATTTGGCGAATCCGGCCGCGTGGGACTATGTGACCGAAGCGCCGGGGGTGCCGGCCGGCCTGTTCGCGCTGCGGGATTTCTACCGCATTATG
>SHUN01000010.1 GCA_009697495.1 Bryobacterales bacterium
GACCGCATGACGATTTTCTGGAAGCTGTCGACGCGTTCGGGATCGGGCGTTTGGAAAGGGATTCCGGGGCCGGGGTTGAGCGCGATGATGTTGAGCTTCGCCTTCATGTTTCCCAATAAGGCCACGACGCGGCGGGCATCGGCGTCGGTATCGTTAACGCCGCGGAGCATGACGTATTCGAAGAACAGGAACTCGCGGGGCCGGAGCGGGTAGGCCTTGCAGGCCGCCATCAAATCGGCGAGGTGATATTTTTTCGTGATCGGCATCAACGCGACGCGCTGCTCTTCGTGGGATGCGTTCAAGGAGATAGCCAGATTTGGGCGGACTTCGGCAGCGCCGAGTTCAGCGATTTTCGGCACGATGCCGGAGGTGGAAACGGTGACGCGGCGCTGGGAGAAACCGACGCCGTTGTCGTCGCATAAGATGCGGGTGGCCTTCAGGACGTTGGGCAGATTCAACAGAGGTTCGCCCATGCCCATCATGACGATGTTGCAGTGGGAGGCGCGGGGGTCGAGGTTATGCTCGCGGCAGACGTGGAGGACTTGGCCGACGATTTCGCCGGCGCTGAGACTGCGCTCCAAGCCCATTTGGGCGGTGAGGCAGAATTTGCAATCGACTGGGCAGCCGACCTGGGAGGAGATGCAGATGGTATGGCGATCGTCCTGGGGCATGAGGACGCTTTCGACGGTGCGGCCGTCGGCGGGGAGTTTCAGGAGATAACGCACGGTGCCGTCAACGGAGTTAAACCGCTGGTCGACGGTGAGGCGGCCATGGGGCATTTCGGCGCGAAGACGATCGCGAAGATCTTTGGGGAGGGTGGTTGTTTCGTCGAGATCGGCAACGTTGTGCTTATAGAGCGCCTCGTATATCTGACGGGCGCGAAAGGGCCGAGCGCCTGGCCCGAGGAGATCGAGCAGGTCGGCGACATCAAGGCCGAGTAGCGTCGGCTGCGTGCGAAGGGCCATCTCTTCTAGAATAGAAGAGTAACTCCGCATTCGCGTAATCCATGCCAAAAACTTTGAATCGTTCGCTAGCCGTCGAGACCACGGTGCTTCCTAATGGCCTCAAGATCATCACGGAATCGATGCCTGGGGCGCGATCGCTGTCGCTGGGCCTGTGGCTGCGGTCGGGGTCGCGGCGGGAGACAGCCGCGGAAAACGGGATCTCCCACTTCATTGAGCACATGCTGTTCAAGGGGACCGAGCGGCGGAGCACGCAGGAGATTGCTCGCGAGTTGGACACCATTGGAGGCTACTCCGATGCGTTTACGGGGAAAGAGATTGTCAGCTTCAATGCGAAGGCGTTGGACGAACACGCCGCCCACGCCTTTGAGATTCTCTCCGATATGATGCTGCGGCCGCTGTTCCGGGAAGACGATTTGGAGAAGGAAAAGGGCGTGGTGCTGGAGGAGATCAAGATGGATCTCGATAGCGCCGAATCGCAGACGCATGAGCTGTTTTGCAAGAAGTTCTGGAAAGAAGACGCGCTGGGGTGGCCGATTCTGGGCACGCCGAAGACGGTGAAAAGTTTTCATCCGAAGATGTTGCGGGAGTATTGGGGCCGGCATTACGCGCCGGGCAATATGCTGATTACGGCGGCAGGAAAGGTGAAGCACGCGACGTTTGTGAAGATGGTGGACGCGGTGATGGGCGGAATGAAACCGGGCAAGGCGTTGCCGGGACTGCCGGAAGTGAACGTATTTCCGCAGATTGCGATGAAGACGAAGGCGTCAATTGAACAGGCGCAGGTCTGCATTGCGGCGCCGTCGTATCCGATGGGCCATGCGAAGCGATTTGGCTGCTACCTGCTGAACACGATACTGGGCGGGGGGATGAGTTCGCGGCTGTTTCAGAATATTCGCGAGCGGCATGGGCTGGTGTATAACATTTCGAGCGAACTGTCGTTGTACCGGGATACGGGGGCGATGGCGATATATGCGGGGACGTCGCCGGGGACGCTGCGGCGGGTGGTGATGGGCGTGATGGAAGAGTTGCGGGGGATGAAAAACGGGCCGGTGAGCGCGGAGGAATTGCGGCGGTCGAAGGACAATTTGAAAGCGTCGGTGGTGTTGGGGTTGGAATCGGCATCGAGCCGGATGTCGAATTTGGCGCGGCAGGACATTTTCTTTGGACGGTTCTGGGATCTGGACGAGACGATAGCGGCGATTGAGGCAGTGCAAGCCGCCGATATTCAAGAGATCGCCAATACGTTTTTGAAGCCGGAAAATATAGCGTTGACGGTGGTGGGGCCGGCGGGCACGGAGAAGTTTACGCGGCGCGATCTCGCCTGCTGAGCATGTCTATCGGACACATGACGCAATTAGGGATTCGACCGCAAGGACCGCTCCCTGACGGTCGCGGCTCGGTATCGGGGGGTCGCGTTTCGGTATCGCGCGGGCGCGGCTCGGTATCGCGGGATGGGGAAGATCGGCGGCCGGGATTCGGACGAATGCAAGCGGGCGGGGCACTTTGCGCACTGTTGTTGTTTGCGGCGCTGGGGCAGGCGGCCGATTGGGGCGCGCTGCAGCCGCAGGGCTATGTCAGCGATTTCGCGGGGGTGATCGATGTTGGCTCGCGCCAGCGGATCGACGCCTATTGCGCGGCGGTGGAGAAGGCGACAGGGGCGCAATTGGCCTTGGTGACGGTGCCGGAACTGGGCGGCGAACCGGTGGAGGATGTCGCCAATCTTCTGTTCCGGAAATGGGGGATCGGCAAGAAGGGCGAGAATAATGGCGCGCTGCTGCTGTTATCGGTCCGGGACCGGCGGAGCCGGCTGGAAGTGGGTTATGGATTGGAGCCGATTCTTCCGGACGGCGCGGCGGGGGCGCTGCTGCGCGAGATGCGGCCGGCGTTGAAGACTGGCAATTACGGTGAAGCGATGCTGGTGGCGGCGCATCAAATAGGGGAACGGGTGGCGCGCGAGAAAGGCGTGCAGATTGACGAATCGGTACGGCCGCGGCGGCGTTATGCCGAGCCGAGCCGGGGGATTCCGTGGCCGATGCTTTTGATGGGGCTGTTGGGGCTTTTGTTTTTGTTTAGCAGGGGCGGCGGCGGGGGCGGGCCGTGGTGGCTGCTGCCGTTTATGATGGGCGGGGGCGGGCATCGCGGGGGCGGCGGCGGATTTGGCGGGTATGATTCGGGGGGCGGATTTGGCGGATTCGGCGGCGGAGATGCGGGTGGGGGCGGATCGTCGAGCGACTGGTAACGACTATGGCAAACGAAACAGAAAAGCGATTGGCGGAATTAACGGTGAAGCTCGAAAGGGCGTTCGGCGAGCGGCTGTTGTCGGTGGTCCTGTACGGCTCGGCGGCGTCGGGCGAACTGCATGGGAAGTACAGCGACCTGAATGTGCTTTGTGTTTTGAAGGCGATTGGTCCGGAAGAGTTGCGGTTGGCCGAGCCGGTGATTCACTGGTGGCGCTCGCTGGAGAATCCGTCGCCGTTGTTCCTGAGCGAAGACGAGTTACACAACTCGACCGACTGCTTCGCGATCGAGTTCCACGACATTGTGGAGTGCCATCGGGTGCTGGGCGGGCGAGACGTGGTGGCGGGGCTTGTAATTGACGATAGCTTTTATCGGGGCCAGGTGGAACACGAGTTGCGCGCGAAATTGCTGCGGCTGCGGCAAAAGGCGGGCGGGATGTTGAGCGATAGGGCGATGCTGGTGCGGATGATGGCGGAATCGGTGTCGACTTTTTGCAATTTAGGCCGGCACGCACTGCGATTGGCGGGGGCGCCGGCGCCGATGCACAAACGCGAGGCGATTGGCGCTTGCGCGGGGCAGTTCGGAATTGACCCCGCGCCGTTCTATACTTTGTTGGATCTGCGGGAAGGCGTGAAGAAGGCGCGCGACCTGGACCCCGTCACACTATTGGCCGCCTACATGCAGGAAATTGAAGCGTTGACCGGGGCGGTTGACCGGTTGGCGAAGGGTTAATTTAGGAAAAGGAACATTATGAAAATCGGATTGATTGTACTGGGAGTGGTGGTGTTGCTGGTGCTGGTTTTGGGCGGGCAGATGGTGGGTGTCCGCAACGATTTGACCACGCAGAAGAATGGAATTGAGGGGGCATTCGCGCAGATGGACGTTGTGCTGCAGCGGCGCGCGGACCTGATTCCGAACCTGGTGGAGACGGTGAAGGGATTCGCCACGCAGGAAAAAGATGTGATTGCGTCGGTGTCCAATGCGCGGGCGGCGTTGGGCGGGGCGCGCACGACGGGCGAGAAAATTGCAGCCAACGGGCAGTTGGACGGAGCGTTGAGCCGGCTGCTGATGGTCGTCGAGAATTATCCGCAGTTGAAGAGCGATGTGACGTTCATGCGGCTGCAAGATGAGCTGGCCGGAACGGAAAATCGGATCGCGGTGGAGCGGCGGAAGTATAATGAGGCTGTACAGAAGTACAATACGAGCATCGAGTTGTTCCCCAACAACATTGCGGCGAGCCTATTCGGCTTCCAGCGCAACGATGCGTACTTTAAGACCGACCCGGCATCCCGCCAAGCGCCAAAAATCGATTTCAACAAGAAGTAGAGTTCACTCTCTCGGCGTCAGCGCGCCGTCTCATTTTCAAAAAGGATTTTTTTAACATGCCGGAAGTTTTTCGTAATTACATTGATGGCGAATGGGTGGATGGGCCCACGTTCGAGAACCGCAATCCTGCCAACACCGATGAGATCGTCGGCCTGTTTGTAAAGGGCAGTGGGGCCGATGTTCACCGGGCGGCGGACGCGGCGCAGGCGGCTTTCCCTGGATGGTCGAACATGCCGGCGCCGGCGCGCGGGGCGCTGTTGTTTAAAGTCGCCGACATACTGGAGAAGAAGTTTGACCAGTTGGGCGAGGAGATGTGCCGGGAAGAGGGCAAGACGCTTCCTGAAGCCAAGGGCGAAGTGCGGCGGGCGATCAACATTTTCCGCTACTTCGGCAGCGAGGGCTCGCGCCTTCCGGGCCATCTGGTGCCGAGCGAGCGCGACCGGGTTCATATGTTCTCGATCCGCAAGGCGATCGGCGTCATTGGCCTGATTAATCCGTGGAATTTTCCGATTGCGATTCCGGCGTGGAAACTGGCGCCGGCGCTGGTTTGCGGAAATACAGTGATATTGAAGCCGGCATCCGTGTCGCCGCTGAGTTCGTGGCGGATTGTGGAGGCCTGTCATGAGGCCGGGATCCCGAAGGGCGTTGTGAACTACATCGCCGGATCGGGGAGCGAGATTGGCAAAGCGCTGATGACGGCCAAGCCGTTGAAGGCTGTTTCGTTTACAGGTTCGTGCGAGATCGGCAACTGGCTGCACGCCGAGGCGTCGAAGCGGCACTTGCGCATTCAATTGGAAATGGGCGGGAAGAACCCGACGATCGTGCTGGCCGATGCCGATTTCAAATCGGCCGTGGAAAATGTCTGCAACGCGGCGTTTTTCTCGACGGGGCAAAAATGTACCGCGACGAGCCGGGCGATTGTGGAAGAGTCGATTTACGACAAGTTCGTAGAGGCGTTGGCGGAGCGGACGGCGAAGTTGAAAGTCGGCAACGGAATGTTGCCGGGGATTGATATCGGACCGGCTGTCGACCAAGGGCAATTGGACACGAATCTGAAATACATCGAGATCGGCAAGCAGGAGGGCGCGCGGCTGGTGTTGGGCGGAAACCGGCTGACGGGCGGGGATTACGACAAGGGTTACTTTGTGGAGCCGACAATCTTCGCTGATGTTACTGAGAATATGCGGCTGGCGCAGGAGGAAATTTTTGGCCCGGTGCTGGCGGTGATGAAGGCCAAGGACTTCACCGACGCGATGCGGATTGCCAATAACATTCCGTTCGGGTTGTCGGCGTCGGTGCAGACGACGAACTTGTCTCGCGTGTTTGAGTTCGTCTACGGCTGCGAAGCGGGACTGTTGACGATCAATCTGCCGAGCGCGGGCGTGGAATATCAACTGCCATTTGGCGGAACCAAGGACTCAAGCTTCGGACCGAAAGAACAAGGCCCGGCGGCGATGGATTTCTACAGCGATTACAAAACGGTGTATCTCAAGTACTAACTCATGCGACTCGGACAAATTAAGTGGAATAACGAAGTTACGGCGGCGATCTTTGAAAATGGAAACGCCCGCCCGATCCCCGGCCATACGCTGTATGACCTGATCCGCCGCGCGGAGGTGGAGAATACGGAATTGGCGAAGATGGCGAAGTCAATGGTGTCGAGCCACTTGGAACCGGCAGTGCCATTGATTCCGTTGGCGCCTAAGGAAGTTTGGGCCTGCGGTTGTACTTATGAGATGAGCGCCAGCTTCCGCGACGGCGAACACAATACGCGGGAAGGGTTTTACGCCTATGTGTATAACCCGGCGAACCGGCCGGAGATTTTTTTCAAGGGCACGGCGCGTGTTTGTGTTGGGCCTGATCAGCCGATTGGCATTCGGTCGGACTCGAAGTTTACGGCACCGGAACCGGAGTTGGCGGTGGTGCTGGGCAGCAAGGGGCGGATCGTCGGTTACACGATCGCCAATGACGTTTCGGCGTGGGATATTGAGCGGGAGAATCCGCTGTATCTGCCGCAGTCGAAGGTCTATACGGCGTGTTGCTCGCTGGGGCCGGTGATGGTGACGGCGGACGAGATTTTCGATCCGTATTCATTGGACATGACGTGCGTGATTAAGCGCGGCGAGACGACTACGTTTGAGGGGTCTACTTCCACGGGCAAACTGGGGCGGAAGATCGAAGCGCTGGTCGAGTATTTGTTGCAGTCGAATCCGGTGCCTTGCGGGTCCGTGGTGCTGACAGGTACGGGAATTATTGTGACGCAGGAATCGGCACTGGCTGCTGGGGATGTGGTAACGATTACGGCTAGCGGAATTGGGTCGTTGTCGAATCCTTGTGTGATTGTTTAGGGGAGGTTGAAGCGGCTTTGGCCATGCGAAACTTCCATATTTCTTTGCCCGAAGAAGTCTACGTCGCCCTCCGGGCCCGAGCCGAACGAATGAAGAGGCCAGCCAAGTCTGTTGCCCGCGAGGCGATTGAATCGTGGCTTCAGCACTGCCGCAAGGCGTCGCGTCATCAAGCGATATCAGAATTTGCGAAAAACTTCGCTGGAACTGAGTTTGATCTGGATACGCAACTTGAAGCTGCGGGCGCGGAGCATGTTGCCGGAGCAAATCGAAATACTTCTTAAAGCGTGGAGATGTTTGCTGAGCGGATCTCGTGCCCGGGCAGCGCGGCGCTCAACATGCCACTATTCTACTGGGCGAGGCGGTGTAATCTTCCCCATAATTTTTCGGACATACTCCTGCGTTTCGGGGATTGAGGGAATGCCGCCGGCCGCGTCGACACGGGCGGGCCCGGCGTTGTAGGCGGCCAATGCTTTTGCGATGTCGCCGCCGTAGCGGTCGAGCATTTGTTTCAAATATTACGTTCCAGCGGTGATGTTTTGGCTGGGGTCAAAGGGATCGGAGACTTGCAGGCTTTCGGCGGTGGATGGCATGAGCTGCATGAGCCCCATGGCACCCACTGGCGAAACCGCGCAGGGGGAATAGGCCGATTCCGCTTCAACCACGGCCTGAACGAGCCGGGAGTCCATTTTTTGGCGCGCCGCTTCCCGGTCAATTATCGGTTTGACCTCGGCCGCGGACGTGGGCGGGCATTCGGGGGGCGGCGGCGACTATAGTTCCGTTACTGTCGGCGAACGGCGGCGGGTAGTTCCGTTGAATGGCTTGTAGTTGATGCTCTACGCTGAGCTTCTGGCGTTCGATGGCGGAAAGCTGCCTGGTGACCGGCGGCAGTTTCTTTGGAGCCGCGTCTTGCGCCCATCCGCACGCCAGGCAAAATAGTCCCGCAATGATCATTCTCCGCATCTGTTCTCTCATCGGCAGCGCCGCGCCATCGCAACAGATAAGATTTTTCGGATAGGTTGCGGCGGCGTTATCCTAAGGGGAGCGATGAGTGCCGTTTTTCCGACGCAGCAACCGTTTCGCCGCCGATCGATTGTGGGCGAACTCCTTGAAGAACGCCAGAATCTTCGCGACGCCGCCCGTTCGGCGGCCGACCTCAGCGCCCGCGCATTAGTCAAAAAGCAGACGGCGGACGGCTATTGGTGCGGTGAGCTGTTGGCCGACATTTCACTGGAATCCGATTACGTTCTGTTGGAATTGTGGCTCCATCCGCCGGAACAGGGCGTGTGGAATCCGCCGTCCAAGCGCCGCTTGGAAAAAGTTTGCAGACGCATTCTCTCGCAACAAATGGCCGATGGCGGGTGGTGGGTGTACCCGGACGGCCCGGCCGACATCAATTCGACGGTCAAGGCGTACACGGCGCTGCGGATGTGCGGCCATTCGCCGGACTCGACGCCGATGCGGGCGGCTTGCAACCGCATTCACTCCCTCGGCGGTCTGCAGGCCTGCAACAGTTACACGAAGATCAATTTGAGCCTCTTCGGCCTCTATCCGCGGAAGTACGTGCCGACCATCCCGCCGGAGTTGGTTCTGGTCCCCGGCGGGTCCCTTTATATGGGCGGCATGTTGTACGAGATGGCGTCGTGGACCCGGGCGATTGTGGTGCCGTTGTCGATTGTGCAATCGGTGGGCGGCGTGCGACCGGCGCCGGAGGGGATCAGCGTCGACGAATTGATCCTTCCGGGCGTGAGGCTCGGGCTGCCAAAGAGAGACCGGTTCTTGTCGCTCCTTTTTCATCAGGTGGACAAGCTGTTGAAGCTGTGGGAGCGGCGCGGACATCGGGACGCCCGCACCGCGGCGATCCGGCAGGCCGAGCGCTGGATGCTGGATCATTGCCGGAACAGCGATGGTTTGGGCGCTATCTATCCGGCCATACAGTACACCGTGATGGCCTTGGAGGCGCTCAATTATCCGAGTGATCACCCGGATCTGATAGAGGCGAAGGCGCATTTCGAAAGGTTGATTACCGAGACCGATGAGGATCTCTATTTTCAACCCTGCTTTTCGCCCGTCTGGGACACCGCTTACGCCGCATTCAGTCTGGCGGAGGCGGGCTACCCGAATGCAGAGGCGCTGCGCAAATCCGCCGATTGGCTGCTCGCCAAAGAGATCCGCCGCCGGGGCGACTGGGCTGTTAAGCGGCCCCATCTGCACCCCTCCGGCTGGGCCTTCGAGTTCAACAATGAGCACTACCCCGACATAGATGACACGGCCATGGTGCTGATGTGTCTGGAACATAGCGTGGCCTCCGATCCGGAGAAGCAGCGCGCCGTGGAAGCGCGGGCTTTGGATTGGCTGAAGGGCATGCAGTCGCGCGACGGCGGCTACGCGGCCTTCGACGCCGATAACGACTGGGGAGTGCTGAACTCGATTCCGTTCTCCGATCACAACGCGATGCTGGACCCGACGTGCCCCGACATTACGGGCCGCGTGCTGGAAGCACTGGCGCGGCGCGGCGTGCCGAAATCCGACCCCGCCATCCACGGCGCGGTTCGGTATCTGGTGAATAGGCAGGAGAAAAACGGGAGCTGGTATGGGCGTTGGGGCGTTAACTATCTGTACGGAACGTTTCTGGCGCTGCGTGGTTTACGGGCGGCCGAATATGACGATCCGAACCTCTACCGGCGCGCGACCGACTGGGTTGTTTCCGTTCAGAACGCCGATGGCGGGTGGGGCGAGAGCTGTCTGTCCTATGTGCGCGATGAATTCGTCAGCGCGCCGTCGACGCCATCGCAAACTGCCTGGGCGCTGTTGACGATGCACGCTGCCGGGCGCAAGGAATCGCCATACGCCGAACGAGGCGCGCGGTATTTGATCGACACGCAGAGCGAGGACGGCTCGTGGCCTGAATCGCTGGCGACCGGGACCGGTTTCCCGAACGTCTTCTACATGCGATATACAATGTACCGGCATTACTTCCCGCTCTGGGTTCTGGGACTCTACTCACAATGACACGACGCACACTGCTCGCCGCTACCGCCCTTTCCGCCTCCCGCGTCCGAGGGGCGAATGAGAAGGTGAATGTTACATTGATCGGACTCGGCGGACGCGGCCGGGACCACGCGAATTTCTATGCGCAGGTAGCCGCGGCGAATATTGCCGGTATCTGCGATGTGAACCAGGCGGCTCGGGAGCGAGGCGTGGCGCTGGTGGAGAAGCTGACCGGCCGCAAGCCGAAAGAGTATTCGGATATGCGGCAGGTTTTCGACGATAAAAGCGTTGACGCCGTTTCCATGGCGACGCCGAATCACTGGCACGCGCTGGGGACAATCTGGGCCTGTCAGGCGGGCAAGGATGTCTATTGCGAGAAACCGGCCAGCCATAACATATTTGAGGGCCGGCAGATGATTGCCGCCGCGCGTAAGTACGGGCGGATGGTGCAGGTGGGGTCGCAGAGCCGTTCGATCGCGCATAAGATTGAAGCCATCCGGATGCTGCGTGAAGGCGTGATTGGCAAGGTCTATCTGGCCAAAGGGCTTTGTTATAAGCGGCGTAAGTCGATTGGGCGGAAGCCGGATCTGCCAACGCCGCCGGCGGGAGTCGATTGGAATACTTTCCTGGGACCGGCGCCGCTCAGGCCGTTTAATGAGAATCGTTTTGCCTATAACTGGCACTGGTTCTGGGATACCGGCAATGGCGATATCGGGAATCAGGGCGTGCATGAAATGGACATTGCGCGATGGGGCCTGGGGAAATCGGAACTGCCGAAGAGCGTGTACTCATTCGGAGGTAAGTTCATTTACGACGATGACCAGGAGACGCCGAACACGCAGACGGCTATCTTCGATTACGGCGACGCGCAGATGGAGTTCGAAGTGCGCGGATTAATTACTCCGGAGGAAGGGAAGCTGGCCATTCGCGGCGGTAACACCGTGGGTAACATTTTCTTCGGCAGTGAGGGCGTGTTAGTCGTGGATCTAATGGGGTATCAGGTTTACAAAGGGGAAGAGCAGACCAAGGTGATGGATGTTCGCTACAAGGAGCCGCGTGCGTGGGACACGGCGCCGCACATGGCAAATTTTGTGGAGGCGGTGAAGAGCCGGAAGACAGCGGAACTGCATGCCGAAATCGAGATTGGCGCAGGGGCGGCCGCGCTATGCCACATGGCGAATATCAGTTATCGGCTGGGCCGAAAGCTGGCTTTTGATCCGAAATTGATGCGGTTCATCGGTGATGCCGAGGCGAACCGGATGATTACCCGGGAGTATCGACGACCGTATGTTGTGCCGGAGAAAGTCTAGCCGGCTTTGCACATGCCGAATTCGTTTGCGGCTTTAAGGCGCGGATCTTGCCGTGTAAGCTTGCCGACCGCTTTGCGGGGGATGAGCTGCGTGTGGGAAACGGTGGTGAGGTAATTGGGAATGTGCCAGGGATGCTCTTCAGAAGTCATCCAGCCGGTGCGGTCGAATTGCGATAAGTTAATTGGCCGTGAGTAACCGCGCAGCGTACGTTCGCCGCTGGAATTGAAATAATGTTCGAAGTAGGACATCGCTAACTCGCGGAGCGTTTTGTAGACAGGCTCGCGGTAGCGCAGGCCGGAGTAATTGGATTTGGCGATGGCACCCCAGAGTCCGTCCCGGCGGAAGAGGGTGATGACATGGTCGTCATCGCGTTGGGCCTGGAGATCCAGGACCAGGGGCGGGTGGCCCAGAAGGCGAAGTGCCGTGGCGGCTAACAGCGACCCCTCCACGCAGTGACCGCGGCGCTCCCGGAGGAGGAGGCGAGGGGAACGGCACGAGACGCTGGGATCGTAGGCGATCTCCTCGTCCAGGAATCGCTGAATCTTCTCCGGAGAAACTAGTTTGCGGAAGACAGCGCGCTCTTGGCGAGTAAATTGAAGGGGATCGGCGATAAGGCCCAGCATAGGTGACTCTTCGTAATGTACCCCAACGCCAGGCGCGGATAAAGAGAATAATTAGAAGTTTCGACGGAATAGGCCGAGAGCGATACCGGTCAGGCCAAGGGCGATCAGGACCCAGGCGCCGGGCTCAGGCACCTGGGTGTCAGGCGGCGGAGAAGAAAGACGCGGGGGGCCGGGGGGCGGTGAATTTGACGGCAGGGGGGCGAAGAGCTGTGCTGGACCCGGCGGGGGTGTGTTTGGCTGCGGATTCGATGGTGGCGGGCCATCTCTGGGAGGGGGGTGAAACGGCTGTGGCGATTGCGTCGGCGTCGGCGGGTGTTCCCATACATTGCCGAGAGTAAAGGGCGCCGGCGTCACATTGAGCGGTTCGGGAGGAAATAGGAGGGAAGAAATCACTAGCGGCGGGGCGACTTCGATGTGTGTCGAGGTGGTCGAAATCGGTCCAAATATTGGGGCGGTGGCCGTAGGTTCCGGAGTGTCGGCGGGCGGTGAAGCGCTCGGCGGCGTGGTAGGCGGCGCTCCGCCACCGCTGAGGACGACCACACCGAATACCGGGCTGGAGCTTCCGCCGACCGTCCATACGGGCGGCAACATCTCTTGTGGATCGGGCGCCGGTAAGACGCTGGTCATCCCCACGTTGGTCCCGAGTTGTTTTGGATTATGGAGTATTTCGGTTTCAATTGCCGGCTCGGCCGGCAGGGCGGGGGAACGCATCAGTTGCGCCTCGCGGACCGGTTGATCCATGGCGAGTTCCAGTGGTTCGACGTCCACCGGCGCCACAGGCTGCCTGGGCGTGAACGAAATCAGGTTTCCGCAACGGCCGCGAACCATGAATTGGCCGTCAGTGAGTACCGTTTCCCCAGCCTGGATCGTAACCATTCCGCGGGTCCAATAGACCTTATCCCGGATGCGGTAGCTGACGTAGCCCCGGCGATCGGCTGGCAGCGTTTCCGCCCGGAACGCGGACGGTTTCAAGCCTGCGTAATGAGCCGCCACCACCGGGTCACCCTGCATCGCTTCCCGCATTGTCAGCGGTGAGGTAACGCCGCCAGAGACCACTGACCACGGAAAGACCCATCGTTTGGAGGGATAGGCAGGCACCGTTGCGATGCTGGCCTTCGTCTCGGGATTGGGGGCGGTTGTGGTGGCGCTCCGGCAACCGGCTAGCAGCACGGCCAGGACCATCGTTAATAATGGGGCCGCCGCCGGGGGCCGCAACCGGCCTTTGCGCTTTTGTCCTATCATATGAATTTCCAGCGGAAGGGAATTTCCAGCGAAAGGGAATTTCCAGCGGAAGCGCCCTCCAGAAGTTCTTTTAGGCCGGTTGGGGAATAATATGAGTAGAAATTGAGGATACTCCTTGTGTGAATCGAATTTGGAATAGCCGTTTTGCCAAACCCGCTGTCTTCTTGCTGTGTCTTCTGCCGCTGGTCCTATTGGCGTTGCGCTGGCACAACAACGAACTCGGCATCAACCGCCTGGAAACCGTGGCCCGATACACCGGGAACTGGGCGCTTCGATTTCTGCTGCTGAGCCTCTGTATTACGCCGCTACGCCGGTTGCTGGGGCAGAACGGACTCATTCGGTTTCGCCGCATGATCGGCCTGCAGGCGTTTTTCTACGGCTGTCTCCATGCTCTGCACTACTTTTGGGTGGATGTGCAGTGGAACATGGAAATTATCCGGGAGGACTTGACGATTCGGCGGTTCTTCATCGCCGGTATGCTCGCTTTGGCGCTGATGGCGCCGTTGGCAGCCACCAGTTTCAACGCGGCGGTTCGCTGGATGGGCGGAAAGCGCTGGCAGCTGTTGCACAGGCTCGCCTACGGTGCGGCGATGGCGGGAGTCGTTCACTTTTTTTGGCAGGGGAAAGCGGCGCTTTGGACGCCGATTTATTACGGAATGGTCCTCGGCGCACTTTTGTTGTACCGGGGCGTCTACTGGATACGCCAGCGAATGGCGTAGAAAAGGCGAATAGATGGACGGCAATGCGAGCAGTGGGAGGAGTGAACCCTCCGCCCCAGCTAAAATAGAAACACGTGCAACGCCCTTCCCTTCGGATTCAACGCCGGGCCGCGGATCGTCTCGCCGCCGGTCATGTCTGGGTTTACGCCTCCGACATCGACCGTCCCGAAAACGCCCGGCCCGGAGACACGGTCACGGTCCTTGACCACCGCGGACTGCCGCTCGGTACAGCGCATTTCAGCGCTTCCTCGCAGATTGCGCTCCGGATGTTTTCCAACCAGGTCGAACCCCTCGACGAGGCCTTCTACCGAACGCGCTTGGCCGCCGCGATCGCTCATCGCCGCAAAGCCGTCAGGAACTCCAACGCCTTTCGGCTCGTTTTTAGCGAAGCCGACCGGTTGCCCGGTCTAATTGTCGATCAATACGATGACACACTCGTCATCCAAACTCTGACGCAGGGCATGGACCGCGCGCAGTCCGTCATCGTGATGCTCCTGGAAGAACTCCTCTCCCCGAGGGGCATTTGGGAGCGTAACGACGTTCCGGTACGCACGAAGGAACAACTCCCGTTCCGCGGCGGCCCGCTAACGGGCACCCCGGCTCCTACCGTCGAAGTCGAAATGAACGGCGTTGTTTTTCACGCCGACCTCGCCGCCGGCCAGAAGACCGGCGTCTACCTCGATCAGCGGGAGAACTACGTGGCGGCCGCCCGTTGGGCCCACGGCGAAGCGTTGGATTGTTTTACGTCTACCGGCGGCTTCGCGCTCCATCTTGCCGGGGCTTGTACAACGGTCGAAGCCGTCGACTCGGGTGCCGCCGCCCTTGCCGCCGCCGGCCGGAACCGGGAGCGGAATGGGATCCAAAATATACGCTTCGTGGAAGCCGACGTCTTCGATCTACTCTCCAGCCACCGCTCGGCGGCCCGCCGATTCCAGACGATCGTGCTCGATCCACCGGCATTCGCCAAGACCAGAGCCACTCTCGATGGCGCCGCGCGAGGATATAAGGAGATCAATCTCAGAGCATTACAGCTTTTGGACCCTGGGGGGATACTGGTTACGTGTTCGTGCTCCCACCACATGAGTGAAGTGATGCTCCTCGAAGCGGTCACAGAGGCTGCGCGGGACTCCCGCCGCACCCTACGCCTTCTCGAACGGCGCACCCAAGCATCGGACCACCCCATCCTTCCCGCAATTCCTGAAACGCACTACCTGAAATGCCTGATTCTGGAGGTTCTCTAACCGGCATCGTTCTCTAACCGGCATCGACGGCCGGCGGGGAGACCCGAAGTTCTCGCAGGACCCTGCCCTTTCGCACTTCGTTCTCATGTTCACTCAGGCGCAACATCTGGTCCGTTCGGTTCCGGTCGCGAATCTCGACCCAAAGCAAATACACTGCCGCCATCGTGGCCATAGAGGTTACGCATTGCTGCAATGCCGATGCCGCTTGCGACATGGACTGGCCCTGCAAATGGCAGAGAAACGCCACGGTCTGGCTGATCGACACGATGCTGACCGTCAACACCAAGAGCCGCAGATGGCGGTTTGGCTGCCGCCCCAGGCTTTTTAACGCCCACGCTAACGTTAATGCGTTCGTTAAAACCAGGAGTATTGCCATCCAGTCCATAAGGGTCACCTCCAATCTTTTATCGGCCTGAACAGCGTGATGCTTTAGCAAAAAACCGCCCTTACCCATAAAAGGGGATATGACCTTAGTTAAGACAGTCCTGCCATTCCCCCCGAGACGGCAAAAGTTGCTTCCGTTAACAGATTGCTGATACGCTGTTACCCTGTGGATCGGCCCCTAACCGGGTTCTCCCTAAAATTTGGAGGAATTGCTCGAATGCTTTCGCAGTCCCTGTCACGTATCTTTTCACCAGCGGCGCCGGCCTGCCCAACATTCGCCGCCCGCTTCTCCAGGAATCTCTTCGGCAGACTCCTTTTCTTTACACTGCTCCTGGCCCTGATCGGCGTCTGCGCCTTCAGTCAGGATGCAGCCCCGGCGCGTCATGCCGGAGGGGAGGCGAACCTCATTCTGCCTGATTTCGACAAGGCTACTTTCCTGAACGGGATTTCCGGGCGGACGTTGCTGCTGAGCGGTCTGGTTGTCGGTTTTCTCGGCCTCCTGTTCGGCCTGATCATGTACAACCATCTGAAGAATCTTCCTGTTCACAAGTCGATGCTCGAAGTCAGTGAGCTGATCTATGAAACATGCAAGACATACCTGCTTACCCAAGGTAAGTTTCTACTGATTCTCGAAGTCTTCATCGGCGTCATCATGATTTTGTATTTCGGCGTGCTGCAGCATTTTGAACCGATTAAAGTCGTTGTCATTCTGCTGTTCAGCCTGGTCGGTATCGCGGGGAGTTATTCGGTCGCCTGGTTTGGCATTCGCGTGAACACCTTCGCCAATTCCCGCTGCGCGTTCGCGGCGCTGCGCGGCAAGCCGTACCCATGTTATGCCATTCCCCTACAAGCGGGAATGAGCATCGGGATGTTACTCATTTCCGTGGAACTGCTGCTGATGCTTTACATTCTTTTGTTCGTGCCTCGCGACTACGCGGGGGCGTGCTTTATCGGCTTTGCGATTGGCGAGTCGCTCGGCGCGGCAGCGCTGCGAGTGGCCGGCGGCATCTTCACCAAGATCGCCGACATCGGGGCCGACCTCATGAAAATCGTCTTCAAAATCAAAGAAGACGACGCGCGCAACCCCGGCGTCATTGCCGATTGCACCGGCGACAATGCCGGCGACTCCGTTGGCCCCTCGGCCGACGGATTCGAAACGTACGGCGTCACGGGCGTCGCGTTGATCAGCTTCATCCTGCTGGCTGTCCATGATCCGCTGGTGCAGGTACAACTGCTCGTCTGGATGTTCGCCATGCGCATCATGATGGTGGTTGCCAGCGCCGGCAGTTACTTCATCAACGAAGCCATCGCCAAGGCGAAGTATGAGCACGTCGACAAGATGAACTACGAGGCCCCGTTAACGGCGCTTGTGTGGCTCACATCCATCATCAGCGTGATTCTCACTTACATTGTCTCTTACGCTTTGATTCCCAACATTGGCGGCGACCCGACTTTGTGGTGGAAGCTTTCCACTATCATTACCTGCGGCACACTCGCCGGCGCCATCATTCCCGAACTCGTGAAGGTCTTCACTTCCACCGAGTCCGCGCATGTGAAGGAAGTCGTAATTTCCTCCAGGGAGGGAGGCGCGTCGCTGAACATCCTTTCCGGTTTGGTGGCGGGTAATTTCAGTGCCTTCTGGATCGGCCTGGCCATGCTGGCGCTGATGGGCGCAGCCTATTACGTTTCGAGCATGGGCATGGCAGTCCTGATGCTCGCTCCGGCTGTCTTCGCCTTCGGACTGGTGGCCTTTGGCTTCCTTGGAATGGGACCTGTGACGATCGCCGTCGATAGTTACGGCCCCGTCACCGATAATGCACAGTCGGTCTACGAACTTTCTATGATCGAAACGATGCCCGGCATCGAAAAGGAAATG
>SHUN01000011.1 GCA_009697495.1 Bryobacterales bacterium
GCTACGCCACGACGTATCAAGTGGCTGAACGGGTGTTCCACGATGAAGCGAAGAAGGCCGCCGGCGGTGTGCTCCCCGGCGCGGTTGCGTTTAAGCTGTATGACTCCTACGGCCTGGCCGCGGATGAACAAGTGGATATGGCGCGCGAGTTCGGATTGGCCATTGACACCGATGGTTTCGAAGCCGAAATGGACAAGCAGCGGGTGCGCGCGCGGGCTTCGTGGAAGGGCGCGGAGAAAGCGCACGTCGCTCCGGTCTATCAACAGTTGCAGTCCAAATTCGGTCGCACGAAATTCACCGGCTACGACTCGCTGACGCAGGACAACTGCAAGGTGCTGGCGCTGCTGGTGGATCAGAAGGAAGTGGATGCGATCGAGCCCGGCACGGTGGCCGAACTGGTATTGGATACCACCAGTTTCTACGCCGAATCCGGCGGGCAAGTGGGCGATCACGGAGAGTTGCAGAACCGGTCCGGGGAGACAGTGGCCACGGTTCAAACCACTTATCCGGCCGTGCCGGGCTTGTCCGTTCACAAAATCACCGCCGTCACCGCTATCGCCAAGGGCGATATTGTTCGCTGTCAAGTGAGCGCGGATCAGCGCACCGCAACCCGCCGCAACCACACGGCGACGCACTTGCTGCACGCCGCGCTGCGGACGGTGCTGGGAATTCATGTGAAGCAGGCAGGCTCGGTGGTCGATCCGGCCCGGCTGCGCTTTGACTTCAGCCATTACACGTCCATGGGCTCGGAAGAAGTGGCGGAAGTGGAACGGATTGTGAACGAAGAGATCATGCGCAATACGCCGGTCTCGACGGAGGTGATGGAGCTGGAAGACGCGATTTCCACCGGGGCCATGGCGCTCTTCGGCGAGAAGTACGGCGAGAAAGTCCGGGTGGTTCACGTACCCGGATTCAGCAAGGAACTCTGCGGCGGCACGCACGTTTCGCGAACGGGCGATATCGGGCTTTGCAAGATCGTCTACGAAGGCTCGGTGAGCGCGGGTTCGCGCCGGATTGAGGCTATTACGGGTAACGCCGCCGTGGAGCGGTTCCAGGACGCGACAGCCACGCTGACTCGCGCCGCGCAGGCGATTAAGGTTTCGGAATCCGAACTGCTGGAACAGATTGAGAAGTTGCTGATCAATCAGAGGACCCTGGAAAAGCAAGTCGAGCAGTTGAAGAATAAAATTGCGCAGGCGCAGAGCGGCCCGCTGGAAGCGCAGGTCCGGGTGATGAAGGGCGTGCATGTTCTGGCGGTGGAAGTGGATGGGCTGGACCGCATTCAGATGCGCGCGCTCGCCGATTCCTTGCGCAATAAATGGAAGTCAGCGGTGATTGTATTCGGCGCCGTGGACGCCCTCGGCGTGGGGCTCATTTGCGCTGTTACCAGGGATCTGACGCAGAAAGTGCATGCCGGAAAGTTGATCGGCTCGGTGGCGCAAGCCGTTGGAGGCAAGGGCGGCGGGCGGCCGGATATGGCTGAGGCCGGCGGTAAGGACGCCTCCGCATTGGGCGCGGCGCTGGAAGCGGTTTACACGCAGGTCGATGGACTCCTTTGATACGGACGTAGTTGTCGTCGGCGCGGGGCCCACCGGCCTCGCTTGCGGCATTGAGCTGGGGAAGAATGGCGTGCGGGCGACGTTGATCGACAAAGGCTGCGTCGTCAATTCGCTCTACAATTACCCGACGAATCTGGTGTTCTTCACCACGCCGGAACTGCTGGAAATCGGCGACATTCCCATGACGTCGCTGAACGAAAAACCGAATCGCACCGAGGCGTTGAAATACTACCGGCGCGTGGCGGATCACTATAAACTCAACATTCAGCAGTATCAGCGTGTTGAAAAAATTACTGGCGGCGACGGGGACTTCACGGCCATCACGCGCGACCAATACGGTGCCGAGCGCCAGTATCGGGCGAAGAAAGTGATCCTTTCCACCGGCTATTACGATCTGCCGAATTATCTCAATGTGCCCGGCGAGGAACTGCCCAAAGTCATTCACTACTACCGCGAGCCGCACCCGTATTTCGACATGGACATTCTCGTCGCCGGCGCGAAGAATTCCGCGGCGCTGGCCGCGTTGGAACTCTGGTGGGGCGGTGCCCGCGTGACCATGGTCCATCGCGGAACCGAAATTCATCGCCACGTTAAATACTGGATTAAGCCGAATATTGAGAACCGCATTAAAAACGGCGAGATCCCCATGTACTTTGAGAGCAGCGTGATTGAAATTCTGCCGAATTCCGTGCGGCTGCAAACGCCGAAAGGCGAAGTGACGATTAAGAACGACTTCGTATTCGCCATGACCGGCTATCATCCTGACTTTGAGTTCCTGGCCGCGCACGGTATCACGCTGGATCCGGAAACGCGCAAACCGCGAACAAATCCCGAGACCTTCGAAAGCGAGACGCCCGGAATCTATTTGGCGGGCGTCATCGTCGCAGGCGAACACACGAACGAAATATTTATCGAAAATGGACGCTTTCACGGCAAGGCCATCGCCGCGGCGATCGCGAAGCGACTACGATAGAAGCCACATGCGTGTCCTCCACCTCGACCTCGGCCGGCAGATGCGCGGCGGGCAGTATCAGGTACTGCACCTGATGGAAGCGTTGTCGGCGCGCGGCGTTGCGCAGCGTTTCCTCAGCCCGCACGGCGAGCCCTACGCGATTCGAAAGCTTCGCCGCGACGCGGACATCGTGCATGCCCATGACGCCAAAAGCCACACAGTCGCGGCACTGTTCGCCAACGCTCCGCTCGTGGTCAGCCGGCGCGTCGCGTTTCCAATCAAAGATACGTGGACGAGCCGTTGGAAGTATCGCCAACCCGTTTTGTATCTGGCCGTTTCGAACTACGTTGCCGGCATACTGATGAAGGCTGGCGTGCCCGCCGCGAAAATCGAAGTTATTTACGACGGCGTTCAGCCCATGCCGCTTTCCACTCGTACTGGTCCGCTGATTGCGTGCGCCTCGGACGACCCGATGAAGGGGTCCGATCTCATTCGCCAATCCGGCGCCAACGTGGTTTTCACCGCCGATCTCCCCGAAGCGCTGAAAACGGCCAGGGGCCTGCTGTACATCACGCGCGAGGAGGGCCTTGGGTCGGCCGCGTTGCTGGCGATGGCGGCCGGCGTGCCGGTGGCCGCCAGCCGAGTCGGCGGCCTTCCGGAGGTCGTCCAGCACGAACGGACCGGCCTGTTGACGGATAACGATCCGCAGGCGATCGCCGCAGCCGCGGCGCGCCTTCTTACGCCCGAAGCCGACGGCTGGGCGGCACAGGGAAGGGAACTCGTGCAAAGGCGTTTTCTTGTCAGCCACATGGCGGAGGCGACACTGTCGGCTTACCGGAGAATGTTGTAAACTACGGCAAGCGCCGCTACCACAAAGCCGTTGACTGGCAGCGGGCTGAAGCCATTCTGAAATTGGGCGCGCTTGACAAGGCAAAGCCTCGCCGCGCACACTAGCCGGTAATGGTCAGATCGAAAATTCCGGCCGATCCGAATGTCGAAACCATTCCGATCGAAAGTGTCGCCACCCGGATTTACCTGATCCGGAGTCAGAAAGTTTTACTCGACCAAGACTTGGCTGAACTCTACGGCGTGACGACCGGGAACCTGAATTTGGCGGTTCGTCGCAACCAACGTCGTTTTCCCGATGATTTCATGTTCCAACTTTCCCCTGCCGAGTTTGATTCTTTGCTCTTGCAAAATGCAATAACAAAAGGGCGCGGCGGGCGGCGTACGCCTCCCATCGCTTTCACGGAGCAAGGCGTTGCGATGTTATCCAGCGTATTGAGAAGTGACCGTTCCATTGATGTGAACGTGATCATCATGCGGACTTTTGTCCGGCTTCGCCAGGTTCTTGCCACGAATGAGGACCTGGCCCAAAAAATGGCGAAGCATGACCGGCAGATTGCCATACTCTTCGAGCACGTACAAAAGATGCTCTCTCCGGCGCCGGTAAAGAAGAACCCCATTGGTTTCGTTACGCCAAAAATCTGAGGGCCGCGACACAGCCAAAGTCACACGGCACAGCACTGTCGGCTTACCGGAGAATGTTGTAAACTACTTTTTTACATGAATAGCGATCCACGATGGCTCTTGATGAAAGAGATCTACTTCGCGGCCCAGTCGCTGTCCGGGGAAGCGCAGGCGCAGTATCTCAAGGACCACTGCCCGGACGAAGGGCTTCGCGCGGAAGTAGAACGGCTGCTCGGCGATTCGACCGAAAGCATCACCCACGTGACGCTCGATTCCCTGGTGCCGCCGCAATCGGTGACGGAGAGCGTGAACGCCCTCGGCCCCGGGTCCATGCTGGGGCACTATCGGATCAAGCGGAAATTGGGCGTCGGCGGCATGGGTTGGGTTTTTGAGGCGGATGACGAAAAACTGCTCCGCGTCGTTGCCATAAAGGTGCTTCCGCCCGGCCAGGATGACGAGCCAATGCGCCGCCGCCTGATGCGCGAGGCGCAGTCGGCGTCCGCGCTCAATCATCCCAATATCGTTACCGTTTACGAAGTAGGGCGCCACGGCGACACGGATTTTATCGCGATGGAACGCGTCCACGGAAAGACTCTGCGGGAACTCGCCGGGCCGGCCGGTCTGGGAATCAAGACTGCATTGCGAATTGCAGCGCAGATTGCCGACGCCCTCGCCGCCGCCCACGATGCCAATATCGTCCACCGCGATCTGAAACCCAGCAATATCATGGTCACCGAACGCGGTCTGGTGAAGGTCCTCGACTTCGGAATCGCCAAGCAAGTGGGCAAGATGACCGCCATGGCCAGCGGCGGCGACGTCTCCATCACCCGCAGCGGAGAAGTCATCGGAACGCTCTCCTACATGTCGCCCGAGCAGGCGCAGGGCCACGCCGTCGATCCTCGTTCCGACATCTTTTCTTTTGGCTCCGTTCTCTACGAAATGCTCAGCGGCCGCCGTGCGTTTATGGCGGAAACCGGACTGGAGACGATCGCCGCGATTTTCTCAAAGGACCCGGCGCCGTTGCGGGAACTTGTGCCGGGATTGCCTCGGGGCGTCGAGCGCGTCATCGCCAAGTGTCTGCAGAAAAAGAGCGTCGAGCGATGGCAGCACATGTCCGATGTCAAGCTGATCCTGCAGGACCTGGAGAAGGATTTTGAACTACCGGCCGAAGTGGAAACGGTTGCGCCGGTGTCGCTCCGCGGCTGGCGGGGGCTCGCGATCGGCGCCGGCGTGCTGGCGGCCGCTTCAATGGCCTACGTCTCGGTTTCGTACTTCAACCGGATGGACCCGGAGCCGAAATCACTCCTCCGCCGCGTCACCGCCGATGCGGGGCTTAGTACTTCCCCCGCCTTGTCACGCGATGGCAAATTGATCGCTTTCGCGTCGGACCGCGCCACGCTGGGAAATCTCGATATTTGGGTGCAGCAAGTCGGCGGCGGCGAGCCGATACGCCTCACCACCAGCTCTGCCGACGAGACCGATCCAACCTTTTCTCCCGACGGTACGCGCGTCGCCTATCGCTCCGAGGCCGATGGCGGCACCATCTCCGCCATCCCCACGCTTGGCGGCGATCCGGTCGTGCTGGCCCGGGAGGGACGCGGTCCACGGTTCTCCCCCGATGGCCGGTCCATCGCCTACTGGACCGGCGACCGGAATAGCTTTGTCTTGGGTGCCTCTCGAATCTTTATCGCCGACGCGAACGGCGGAACCCCCCGGCCCATTCACCCGGGAATGTCCTGGGCGCATTCGCCCATCTGGTCGCCGCGCGGCGAAGCGCTGTTGGTGTATGGGATGAAAGATCCGGTTGCGTCCTCGCTGGATTGGTGGGTCCTGCCGCTGGATGGGAAGGCTCCTGTGAAGACCGGAGCCATGACAGTTACCGCACCCATACCCGGCGGGAATCTCTCGCCCGCCCTGGACTGGATTGACGATGGCCTTAGCCGCGTTCTCTATCCATCCATTTCCGGCGACGCCACCAATCTCTGGGAAGTTTTCTTATCCACCGCTTACCAGGCGCAACCGCCTGCCCGCCGTGTTACGCATGGTCCCGGCAGCCATTTGCGCGGGGCAGTTGCCGGTGGCGCAACCGCTTTTTCAGACGAAACGGAAAATGCCAATATCTGGGAAATTCCGATCGATCCCAAACAGGGCATGCCCGCCGGTGAACCGCGCCGCGTCATCGGCAGGCAAGCGCCGGAACTGGCGCCTTCCTTGTCCGGTGACGGCCGGCAAATGGTCTTCATTCGCCGGACTTTCGGCAGTTATAGCGTGCTCGCCATGGATCGGGATGGCGTCAAGGAACGCGTTCTCACGACGTCTCCCCGCCTGCTGCCCAGCGCCCATGTCACATCTGATTTCGGTAAACTCCTTTTCACCAACGGCCGCTACGATCTATCCGCCATTCCCATGGCCGGCGGCGCTCCGGAAGTTCTCTGCGCCGCTTGCGGAATCATCACCGGCGTTTCGTCTGACGGCGGTCTGATCCTCTACGAACCCAAACGGGATGAGGACCTCCTCCTTTTCGACGTCGCCGCCAGGAAGACAATAAGACTGGCCGAACGGCCTAACAAACAGTCCACGATTACCGGCGCGCGTTTCTCGCCCGACGGGAAATGGATCGCCTTCATCCTCGCGGAAAGCGCGGCCCGCCGCTCACGCATTTTTCTAGTCCCGCTCAGCCCCAACCGCGCCTCGCCGTTCGGCGAATGGATCCCGTTTCGGAAGAGTCCCACGCCGCCATGGATCCCGCGTGGTCGTCGCAGGGCGACAGAATCTATTTCACTTCGGAACGCGACGGGTTTCGCTGTATCTGGGCTCGCCGCCTTGACCGGGTAACGAAAAAGCCAGTCGGCGAATCGTTCCCTGTCAGTCACTTTCATTCGGCCCGGCAGTCCCTGCGCAGCGTGGGATGGCAGGGCCGCTTTCTCGGTCTGAACGCCGGGCCGGATCGCCTCGTCTTCGCCGTTACCGAACTTACCGGCAATATCTGGCTGGAAGAAAAATCGTTTGCCAAAGAATAAGTCCATCAGCGTCGTTGTTATCAGCCGGAATGAAGGCTCGGACCTTCGCATGACTGTTGAAAACCTGCAGGACACGCTTCCCGGGAACGCCGAAATCGTCGTGGTGGATGATGGTTCCACCGATAAGTCGGCGGACTTTCTCGCCCGCCGCCGCGGTCGTGTCCGCCTGTTCCGTTCCGATGGCCGCGGCGTGGCCCAATCGCGAGTCTTCGGCGCCTCGCACGCCAAAGGCGAAGTGATCCTGTTTGCCGATGCGCACCTCGGGCTCGACGCCGGCTGGTGGCAGCCAATGCTGGAACAACTCGAGAACCCGAAAGTGGGCGCCGTCGCTCCCGCCATTACCCGCTTGCCCGCCACGAAAGTTGTCGGATACGGAATTACTTTCACCGGTCCGAAAATGGAGGTCAGGTGGTTACGACGCAAGCCCAAGGCCCCTGTCGCGGTGCCGATTCTGCCGGGTTGCTGCCTTGCCATGCGGCGCGATGTGTTTGAATCAACCGGCGGCGGCTGGGACCCAGGCTTGCTCCATCGCGGCAACGTCGACAACGAATTTTCCGTCCGCCTGTGGCTGCTCGGGTTTCAGTTGATGATAGTGCCCGATGTCCTCGTCCGCCACCGGTTTCGATCTGTTTCACCGTTTCCTGTCGGATGGCCCCAATACATTCACAATCGATTGCGCCTCGCGTTTGTCCATTTCAAGCCGGCGCGGCTGGCCGCCGTTGTCAGCAGCCTTCGTACTTACTCCGGATTCGGCGAAGCGCTCGGCTTACTCGTTGACAGCGATATTACTGCTCGCCGCCGGCAAATTTCCGCTCAACGCAAACGAAATGACGATTGGTACTTTGAACGTTTCCGCCTGAACTGGTAGACTCCTAAGATCTGTCCACGGACAACCCACGAAAGAGAGGAAGTTTGTATGGCAACAAAAGCAAAAAAGATTGTAAAAAAGGCCGCAGCTCCGGCTAAGAAGGCCGCTGCTCCGGCGAAGCAGGCCGTTGCTCCGGCGAAGAAGGCCGCTGCTCCGGCGAAGAAGGCCGTTGCTCCGGTGAAGAAGGCTGTTGCTCCGGCGAAGAAGGCTGTTGCTCCGGCGAAGAAGGCCGTTGCTCCGGCGAAGAAGGCTGTTGCTCCGGCGAAGAAGGCTGTTGCTCCGGCGAAGAAGGCTGTGCCGGCGAAGAAGGCTGTGACGGCGAAGAAAAGGCCGCCCACCACGCCTCCTCCAGCCACTCTCTTCCCTGTAGGTTGATCGAAGGCCGCAATCAATAGGGGCGGCCCCGGTCGCCCCTATCCCTGACGCAATAGCTTTCTGTAATCCGCCGCGTCCAGCGTCGGGACTAACTCCTCCAAAGTCTTCGTATAAACCGCCCGCCCCGCGAAATACTGCTCAACTGACATCCGTACCCCCTCCGCAATTCCCCAATTCCACGTGTTCGTCCCATGCCGGACTACGATGTATTGCTCCACATCGCAGATCCGTTTGATCTGTGGCCGCAAGTCGCGCAGTAGGTGCGTATCCACCGATTGATTCACGTCCCGGAACGGCTGCGTCTTCCACAGAGATCGATGAAAGAACAGCGAGCCGCCGGTATTCCATCCATGCCCGCTGTGCCACACTTCTTTCCGGCCCCGCATTGTCAATAGAAAACAGCAGCGCGTGACGATCGTCCCCGCAAAGTCGCTCGCTGGCCGATTTCGCGCCGACGTCGCTAGGAAGGCCGGCGCGTAGTAATCGTCATCATCCAGTTTCTGTATCCATTCCCCACGCGCCGCCTCGATTCCCAGATTTATCTTCGTTCCCTGTACTGACGGCCGCGTCAACCGCAGATACCGCACGCCCGGAACATCGCGGCACAAAGATCCCACTGGCCGGTCGCCATCATCGACAAGAATCAACTCCGCATTCGCGTACGTCCGCCGCTGAAAACAGCGCAGCGCCTGCGGAATGAATCGACGCCTGTTTTTAGTCGCCATCACGCACGAAACCAAGGGCATTCCCATTACCATGTATTGTAGCCGTGCAAAGCATGAAACCCATCACCCGTCGCGCCGCCTTCGCCATAGCCCTCGCTCCGCAGTCCCGCCCCAATATTCTCTGGATCCTCGGCGACGATTTGGGCCCCCAACTCGGCTGCTACGGCCATCCGCTCGTCCGCACTCCGAACGCCGATCGCATCGCCGCCGAAGGCGTCCGCTTCACTCACTGTTTCACCACCGCGCCCGTGTGCTCCCCCTCCCGCTCGGCCTGGAACACCGGCGTCTACCAAACCACCATCGGCGCTCATAACCACCGCAGCCATCGCCAGGATGGGTATACCCTCCCCGAAGGCGTTCGCCTCGTCTCGCACCGTCTCCACGACGCCGGCTACTTCACCGCCAACGTCACCGAAATCACGCCCGCGCTTCGTACCAACGGCAAGACAGATTTCAATTTCAAAGTGGCTAAACCCTTCGACGGCACGCACTGGAACCAGCGCGCGCCCGGCCAGCCCTTCTACGCCCAGATCAATTTCACCGCGCCCCACAAAGGCCCGCAATGGCCCCTCGCGCGCAAACAGCCCAACCTCGTCGATCCCGCCAAAGTCGAACTCCCGCCGTATTATCCGGACCATCCCGTCATTCGCGATGAAGTCGCCAACTATCTTGACGCCGTCAACAATTGGGATCGGCAGGTTGGCGTCGTCCTCGATCAACTCAAGAAAGACGGCTTGCTCGACAACACCCTCATCTTCGTCTTCGGCGACAACGGCCGCTGTCTTCTCCGCGGCAAACAATGGCTCTATGACGCCGGCACTCACATTCCGCTCCTCGTTCGATGGCCCGGCCGCATCAAGCCTGGAACCGTGCGCCGGGACCCCGTCCTCTCGCTCGACATCACCGCCGCCACGCTCGACGCCGCCGGCATCGAACTCCCCAAACTCTTCCACGGTCAGTCGCTTTTCAAAAACACCAGGCCCCGCACGGAAATCTTCACCGCGCGCGACCGTTGCGACATGACCGTTGATCGCATTCGCGCCGTCCGCGACGCCCGCTATAAGCTCATTCATAACTTCTATCCTGATCGCTCCTACTCGCAATATAATGAGTACATCAAGAACAGTTACCCGGCCCTGACCGTCATTCAAAACCTCGCCAAAGAAGGGAAACTCAACGAAATCCAGGCCCGTTGGGTCGCGCCAACCCGCCCCGAGTTTGAACTCTACGATCATCAGGCCGACCCCCACGAAGTGAACAACCTCGCCGCCCAACCCGCGCACAAGAAGGCGTTTGACCGCCTCAAAAAACGCCTCGATCAATGGATCGTCGAAACGAACGATCAGGGCCGCGTGCCCGAACCGGCAAGCGTCATCGCGCAGGAAGAACCGCGAGCCATCTCTGTAAAGTAAAACCGACAATGTCATTCATACACGACGATTTCCTCCTCCAATCCGCCGCCGCGCGGGACCTCTTTCACACTTACGCCAAAGACGAGCCGATCCTCGATTACCACTGCCACCTCCCGCCGCAGGATGTCGCCTCCAATCGCCGCTTCCGTAATTTGCATGAAATCTGGCTCGAAGGCGATCACTATAAGTGGCGCGCCATGCGTGCCAATGGCGTTCCCGAAGAGTTGATCACCGGCTCGGCAAGCCCTTACGAAAAGTTCCTGGCCTGGGCCCGCACGGTGCCCTTCACGCTTCGCAATCCGCTCTATCACTGGACCCATCTCGAACTCCTCCGGTACTTCGACATCGACGATACCCTCAACGAACAAACCGCCGAATCCATTTGGAATCGAGCCAATGAAAAGCTCGCGACCGACGAACTCTCCGCCCACGGAATCCTCGGCAAATTCCAAGTCCGCGCCCTCTGCACCACCGACGATCCCACGGATTCCCTGAGCGATCACAAGCAAATCGCCGCCTCCGGCCTCAGCACAAAAGTGTTTCCCGCCTATCGGCCCGATAAGGCCCTGACCGTCCACGACCCCGCCGCCTTCAATGCCTGGATAGCCAAGCTCGAGGCCGCCGCCAACGTGGAAATCCGCGGCTTTCAATCCTTCCTCGACGCCCTCGCCAATCGCCACGACTTTTTCCACTCCATGGGTTCGCGCCTCTCTGACCATGGCCTCAACACCGCCTTCTCCGAACCCTGTACGCACGACGATGCCGCGCATATTTTCGACCGCGCCCATAACGGCCAAGCCGCCGATGCCGCCGAACACGCCCAGTTCGCCAGCTATCTCATGCATTTCTTCGGCCGCCTGGATGCCGCCAAAGGCTGGACCAAGCAGTTACACCTTGGCGCACGCCGGGCGAATAACACGCGCATGTTCCGCCAGGTCGGCCCCGATACCGGTTTCGACGGTATCGGCGACTGGCCCCAAATCGACGCCGTGGCCCGGTACATGGATCAACTCGACTTAGTTGGCGCTCTGCCGAAGATGATCCTCTATAACGTGAACCCGGCCGATAATTACGCCTTCGCAACGGTGATCGGCAATTTCCAGGACGGCTCCGTCCCCGGCAAAATTCAATTCGGCAGCGGCTGGTGGTTCCTCGATCAGAAGGAGGCAATGGAACTGCAAATCAACGCGCTCTCCAACTGCGGCTTGCTCTCCCGTTTCGTCGGCATGTTGACGGACTCCCGGTCATTCGCATCCTACCCCCGCCACGAGTATTTCCGCCGCGTGCTTTGTAACATGCTCGGCCGCGATATTGAGAATGGCGAACTCCCCCGGGATATGCCGTTGGTCGGCGGCATGGTCAGGAGTATTTGCTACTCGAACGCGGTTCAGTACTTTAATTTGCCAGCCTAATCAATTCAGGTGCGCGACATTTACCGAGCTGCGACCGATCCGTTTCCGAGCCGCGACCGTAAGGGAGCGGTCCCTGCGTCCTCAAAAATCGGCGCCCACACACACCGCCATATCTTCGCCCTGCTCCTCAACGACATACCGGATCGCTTCCCGCACATCTTGATCCTTCCATAGCCACCGGGTGCTGCCATGGCGCGCCCAGCGCTTTCGATCGGATCCATCTGGCCCCAGCCGGTTTAAACCCCGGCTGGCGTATGACTTGAAATCGTTCATGATTTTCTCGGGCCGCGGCTCAGCCTCCACGACGACATGCACATGATTGGTCCGCACATGGGCGGCCAACAGACCCCAACCTCGGTGCATACATACCTCCCGCAGTGCATGCAGCACTACCGCCCGGCTGTCCCGGTCGAGCAAATACGGCACCTGATTCATGCGCTGCCTTTCATCGGAGACGCGTTGCGGGTCAGCTTCCAACAATCGGCCCCTGGGCATATTGTGGCGCCGATCTACAGAACCCGATTCATCGCCGTGCAGGTGCCCGCCGTAAGTTGCGAACGTGATGAAGTACCTCATAGTCTCGTACAAATCAACTCTTACACACCGCTCCCTTACGGTCGCGGCTCGGAAAGTCGCGGCTCGCTACACCGGCTCAGCCAAGCGCACCTGGTACCCTCACATTCACGGGAACTCCGCTCCCTGGCGGTCGCGGCTCGGTACACAGGATCACCTAAACATTCTCCCCTCAATCTGTTTTATCCCCCACCCTGCTATCTTGTCTAGTAGCCATGCTCCCCGCGATTCTGGCAGGACTCTTCGGCCTTCTCATCGGCAGTTTCCTCAACGCCTGCATTTTCCGTTTCCCCAGAGACATCACTCTCTGGAACCCCTCACGCAGCTTTTGCCCCGCGTGCGAAACGACCATCGCCTGGTACGACAATATCCCCGTCCTCAGCTACCTCCTGCTCCGAGGCAAATGTCGGCACTGCCAATACGCCATCCCCTTCCGCTATATTCTGGTTGAATTGCTTTGCGGTATAATGTACTTTCTAATTGTGTACAGCTTCGGCCTCACTTTGCCCGCCGCCAAACTTGCCTTGTTTGGCGCCATCAACCTGGAACTGGCCGCTTCCGATTTTGAAGAACGCATTCTTCCCGATGAGTTCACCAAGGGCGGTGTCATCGCCGGGCTGGTCCTGGCGTGGTTCCAGCTTCTCCCGGTGGGTTTCTCGTCGCTGGTTGTTCCTTTCGACGCATCGCTCGCGATGCATTCGGTGGTGGAATCGGCAATCGGCGCGGGCTTCGGGTACTGTTCGTTGTGGGCCGTCGCGTGGCTGTATCTTAAGTTTCGTGGAAAGGAAGGCATGGGAATGGGCGACTTTAAGATGGCGGCCATGGTCGGGGCTTTTCTTGGACTTTCACCGATGTTGTTCTCGCTGATGATCGGTTCCGTGCTCGGGGCCGTCGCGGGAATTGTCATCGTCACATTCTCCAAAGAAGAAGCGGCAACCTATGAAGTGCCCTTCGGTTCCTTCATGGGAATTGCCGCCTTTGGCGTCGCCTGGATGGAAGCGGTACGAGAGATGGCTGATGCTGTTGTACACTAAGAAATTACGCTGATGAAAGCGCTACTGGAGAGTCTCGGCCCCCGCGATTCGGACCTGGCTCTGGCCTTGGCTATCGATCCGCACCGGCTGCCCGCCCATATTGCTGTCATTATGGACGGCAATGGCCGCTGGGCTAACCGGCGTTTGCTCCCCCGCGTCGCCGGGCATCAGGCTGGCATTCAGCCCGTTCGGACCATCGTCGAATCCTGCGCCGCGCTGGGCCTGGAAGCGCTCACGCTTTACGCCTTCTCGGTGGAGAACTGGAAACGGCCGCGGACCGAAGTCGATACGCTTTGGAGTCTGTTGCGCGTTTATTTGCGGAAGGAACTCGCAACTCTGCAGCAGAATAACGTCCGCCTGAACGCCATCGGCCGCATCGAGTATCTCTCTTCGACCGTCCGCGAAGAACTTGAATCCACCATCCGCGCCACTGAGGGCAACACCGGCCTTCGCCTCAACATGGCGATTAACTACAGCGGCAAAGCCGAGCTCGTCGACGCGGCGAACCGGCTCATCGCCCAGGCCCGCCAGGCAGGGACGCTCGAGTCGCTCCACGTCACCGAAGAATCCCTCGCCGCTAATCTCTACACCGCCGGACTTCCCGATCCGGATCTCCTCATCCGTACCTCCGGCGAACTGCGTATCTCCAATTTTCTCCTTTGGCAGATTGCGTACGCCGAAATCTACGTTACGGAAACGTTTTGGCCCGATTTCAAACGCCGCGACCTGCTCAGCGCTATCCTCGATTATCAAAAACGCGAACGCCGTTTCGGCGGCCTCGGCGCGGTAGACGCGCCGGCGCTGGTTGAAGCGGCCAGATGAAGAGAGTCGTCACCTCTGTCATCCTCATTCCGGTTATTTCCTGGGTCATTCTCTTTGCCCCCCAAGCCGTCTTTGCCACCGTCGTCTGCGCCTTTGCCGCGCTGTGCTGGATGGAGTTCGCCGGCATAGCCGCTCACTTCGGAGCCAGGTTCACCGCGCAAGCCGGTTGGATTCCCGGCCTTGCGTTTCTCCTCATCCAACGCGATGAGTCGATTCTGTTCATTGCCATCGTCCTGGCCGCCCTGGCGTTCTCGCTTCGCGTCGATGACCTTCGGGAGGCCATCCCTTCCGCCGCACTCTTCGCGCTCGGCATTCTTTACGTCTTCGGCACCTGGCGTTCCGCCATTGCCCTCCATGCGATTAGTCCGTATTGGATTCTCTTCGCGCTGGCAATTAACTGGATCGGTGACACCGCCGCCTATTATTTTGGCCGTGCATTCGGCAAGCATAAACTCGCGCCCGCGGTCAGTCCCGGCAAGAGCTGGGAAGGCGCGATCGCCAGCACCGTCGCCGCCGCCCTCTTCGGCGTCTTCTATCTCCGCTGGCTGCTTCCTGATGTGCCGCTCCCGATCGCCGCGCTCATCGCCATCGCCGGCAACGCCGCCGGACAGTTAGGCGACCTCGTCGAGTCCGCCTTCAAACGCGGTGCCGGCGTCAAAGACTCCGGAACCACTCTCCCCGGCCACGGCGGCTGGCTCGATCGGCTCGATTCCAGTCTCTTTTCCATGCCCGCAGTGCACATACTCATTCGCCTTTGCGGTTTGCCAACGTAGCATTTCGCTTGGTACGATGCCGTAAGCATGACGCTTTCGTTCGGCGGTTTCAGACTACACGTCGCCGACCGCCGCCTGTGGCACGGGAACACGGAAATCCCGCTCGCTCCCAAGGCATTTGATTTGCTCGCTTATCTGGCGCGTCGGCCCGCGCATGTTTGCAGCCGCGACGAACTCTTCGCCGCCCTTTGGCCCAATACGTTCGTCGATGATCATGCTCTATCGGTCCAAATTGCCGATGTCCGCCGCGCCCTCGGCGATTCCCCCAAGGCCCCGCGCTTCATCGAAACCCGCTCCCGCCGCGGGTACTGTTTCGTGGCCGCCGTCAGCAGCGAGGAAGCCCCCGCAAAACCGTCCGAGCGTGCTCCCCCGTTTCCCGAAACGCGTTACGCTTCCAGCGGCGACGTCAATCTCGCCTACCAGATCTTTGGCGAGGGTCCGGTGGATCTCGTCTTCGTCATGGGTTGGGTCTCCCATCTTGAATATTTCTGGCGCGAACCCCACTTTGCGGCTTTTCTGCGCCGCCTCGGCACTCTCGCGCGTGTCATCCTCTTCGATAAACGCGGCACCGGACTCTCGGACCGCGTCCCCCTCTCCCAACTACCATCCCTCGAGCAGCGGATGGACGACGTTCGAGCCGTCATGGAAGCTTCCCAATCCCAGCGCGCCGTACTCTGCGGCGTCTCCGAGGGCGGTCCGCTCTGCACACTCTTCGCCGCGACGTATCCGGAAAAAACTGCCGGCCTCATCATGATCGGCAGTTACGCCCGCCGGCTTCGCGATGTTGATTACCCCTGGGGCCCAACCCGCGACGACCGCGATCGATACTGCCGCGAAATTCGAACCAACTGGGGCGGCCCCGTTGGCATTGAGGACCGCGCCCCCACGCTCGCCAACGATCCGGCGTTTCGCGAATGGTGGGCCACTTACCTTCGCATGGGCGCCAGTCCCGGCGCCGCCGAAGCACTCACGCGGATGAACGCCGACATCGACGTCCGCCCCATTCTTCCCACCATCAGCGTCCGTACACTTGTTCTCCATCGCCGCGATGACCGCTGCCTTCTGGTTGAGGAGGGGAAGTTGATGGCCGGGCTCATCCCCGGTGCCCGGTTCGTTGAACTCGCCGGCGCCGACCATCTCCCCTTCGTCGGCGACCAGGAAGAACTCTTCGCTGAAATCGGCGTGTTCCTCACCACCAGCGCCCACATCTTTGAATCGGAACGCTCGCTGGCCACCATCCTTTGCATGGAACTCCCGCCTCCAGACCTCGGCCGCCTCCAAATTCATCTCCGCCGCGAAATCGGCTGGTTCCGCGGACGTCCCGGTAATCTCAGCACCGGTGCGCCACTGGCCAGCTTCGACGGCCCGGCCCGCGCCATCCGCTGCGCCCACTCCATCGTCACCCATGCCGGCGGCTTCGGCGTCAGCCTGCGAGCTTCCCTTCATACCGGCGAATGCGAGTTTAACGACGATGGCGTCCCCGGAGGCAACGCCGTCAATTGGGCGGGGCAACTGCTTCCTCATTCTCTCCTTGGAGGCGTGGCCGTCTCCCGCGTGGTCAGGGATCTGGTTGCTGGTTCCGGCATTCGCTTCTCCGATGGACGCAGGATCTCAATTGCCGGTCAGCTCGAGCCTATGGAGCTTTACGAC
>SHUN01000012.1 GCA_009697495.1 Bryobacterales bacterium
GATCGCCTGCGCCAGCTTTCCGTCCAGCCGCGAGTCCCACGTTATGTGCGATCCCAGCCCAATCGGCAGTCCATGCGTGACCACCTCGAAAACTCCGCCCACCGTATCGCCTGTCCGATAGGCTTCGTCCACTACGGCTTTCATTCGCTGCTCCGCCTCGGCATCCACACACCCCAATAAAACCTCGTCTTTCAACGACAACGCCACCAATTCGTCCCACGTCGCCTGCCGCCCCAGCTTCTCCGGCCCAACGCCAATCACATGGCTCAGAATCGTAATGCCAAACTCCCGCAGCAGCTCCTTGGCCATCGCCCCCACCGCCACCCGCGCCGTCGTCTCCCGCGCGCTCGCCCGCTCCAAAATGTAGCGCGCGTCGTGGTAGTTGTACTTGATCATCCCCGCCAAATCGGCGTGTCCAGGCCGCGGGCGCAGAACTTTCTTCCGCTTCTCCTCGCTGCCTTCGAAGTCCTCGACCGCCATTGGCTCGGTCCAGTTCTTCCAGTCCTTATTGCGAATGATCATCGCAATCGGCGCGCCGATCGTCTGCGAATGACGTACCCCGGCGACGATCTCCACCGTATCGGTTTCAATCTTCATCCGGCCGCCGCGCCCAAAACCCTGTTGGCGCCGCCACAATTCTCGGTTAATACGCTCCAGGGACACCGGAACGCCAGACGGTAATCCCGTCAGGGTCGCCACCAAACATTCGCCGTGCGACTCGCCGGCAGTTTCAAAACGGAACATGAATCCTCTATTCTCTCAAATAACGGGAGCGATAGAATGGTCGAAATGAAGCCGGACATAAATCGTCGCCAATTTCTCGCCGCCTCCGCCTCGGCAACCCTCCATGCCCAATCCCGCCGACCCAACATTATCGTCATCCTTACCGATGATCACGGCTCGGGCGATCTCTCCTGCTACGGCTCCGCCGAGATCCGCACTCCCCACATCGATTCCATCGCCCGCGACGGCGTCTTATTCACCAACTGGTACGCCAACGCCGCCATGTGCGCCCCCTCGCGCGCCGGCCTCATGACGGGCCGCCATCCCATCCGCGCCGGCGTCCCCTCCAACGGTCCCCACCTTCCCGCCAGCCAGAAAACCATCGCGACGCTACTCAAACCTCACGGCTACAAAACCGCCGCCATCGGCAAGTGGCATCTCGGCGTCGCCGATTCCCACAGCCCCCTCGATCACGGCTTCGATTCCTTCTACGGATTCCACGCCGGCTGCGTCGATTTCTACTCCCACCGTTATTACTGGGGCGATCCCAAAACTGTCAATTTCCATGACCTCTACCGCAACCGCGCGGAAATCTTCGAGGATGGCCAATACCTAACCGAACGCATCACCGCCGAAGCCAAACAGTTCATCCGCCAAGCCAACGCCCAGCCGTTCTTTTTGTACCTCGCCTACAACGCTCCGCATTACCCCATGCATGCCCCGCAGAAATACATCGACCGCTTTAAACACCTTCCGCTCGAGCGCCGCATCTACGCCGCCATGATCGCCGCCGTCGATGACGGCATTGGCGAAATCCGCGCCCTGCTCCAGGACCTACAACTCACCAGCAACACCCTCATCGTCTTTGCCGCCGATAACGGCGCCACCACCGAACCCCGCGCCGGTTTGAACGGCCAACCCGCCACCGCCGGCTACAATCGCGGCTTCCGCGGCTTCAAGTTCAGCCTCTTCGATGGCGGCGTCCACGTCCCCGCCGTTATGGCTTGGCCCGGCCGTATTCCCGCTGGCCGCACGACATCCCAAATCGCCGCCCACTACGATCTTGCTCCCACTCTCCTCGCCGCCGCCGGACTCCCGGAGATGCCCGCGGATCACTTCGACGGTATCAGCCTCTGGCCCGCGATCGCCAAAGGCGAGGTCATCAACCGTCCGCCCCTCCACTGGCAAAATGGGCCGCAACTGGCCATCCGGAAAGGCCAGTGGAAACTCACCCTCAACGGCTACGAAGCCAACGGCGGCCCCGATTCCCGCAAACCGAAAACCGGCGATGATGCTAACTTCCTCGCCAATCTCGAACAGGATCCCGGCGAAAAGCGCAATCTCCGCGGCGAATTTCCCGCCGTTGCCGAAGCGCTCGAGAAGGAATTGAAAATATGGCTGGAGGCCGTGCAGAAATCCGCGCCCAAAACCGATTAGAATAGGTAGGCTCCCCCATGCCTCCTCCGTCACCGAAACCGAAATCGGTCCGCATCGGCCACATCTCGATCACGCTCCTGCCCGGCGAGACAGTCAAGCGCCTCGAGCAACTCGCCCGTCGAGTCCGCGACGAATGGCAGCCCGTCTGTATTGTCGAAGAGTTCGATTGCGACACCATCATTCACGGACTCTTTAAGCTGGAGCGCTACCAGCGCTTTTTCGATCACTTCGTCCGCGGCGGCATTAAGGCTGAGGACATTCGCGGCGCCGAATCCACTTACCACGCCGCCATCCGCGCGGCCGAGCGTTCGCTTGCCATAGCCCGCGAAGGCCTCCGCCGCAAGCCTCCCTCCCGCGCCACGGACGACGAATTCGCCGCCCTGCCCGTCCAAAGCCGCGTTCAGTAACGTGTATGGCCGCTGTCCCGCCCCTCTCCGGACTCCTCGAGTCCGCGCTCTACGTCGATGACCTCTGCGCCATGGCCGTCCCCGGCGGCGCGTCAAAAATGGGACCGCGGCGGTGACCGCCTCTGCTTCCGCGATCCCGACGGCCACTTACTAACTACACCAGAATATCCTTCACCACTTCCCCGCTGATCCCCGTCAGCCTCGCGTCCAATCCCTGGAACTTCACCGTCATCCGCAAATGATCGATCCCCAATAAATGCAGCATCGTCGCATGGAAATCGTGCACGCTCACCGGCTTCTCCACCGCCGCGTACCCCAACTCATCGGTCGCGCCATAAGAGATCCCGCCCTTGATCCCGCCCCCAGCCATCATGTAGCTGAAGCCCTTAATGTGATGATCCCGCCCATCGCCTCCCTGTGACATCGGCGTCCGTCCAAACTCGCCGCCCCAAATCACCAGCGTCTCGTCCAGCATCCCCCGCTGCTTCAAATCGTTGATCAACGCCGCCGTCGCCCGGTCCACTTCCTCCGCCTTCAAAGTCACGTTCGCCTTCACCCCGCCATGGTGATCCCAGTCGCGATGATAGAGCTGAATAAACCGCACTCCGCGCTCGGCCAATCGCCGCGCCAGCAAGCAATTCGACGCAAACGAACCATCCCCCGGCGTCGCTCCATACGTCTCCAAAACCGATGCCGGCTCCTTCGACATATCCACCAGCCCCGGCACCGAAGTCTGCATCCGGAACGCCATCTCATACTGCGCCACCCGCGTCAAAATTTCCGGGTCCCGCAGGCTTTGATACGCGGCCTTGTTCAACGCCCCCACCGCGTCAATCGACTCCTTCTGCAACCCCTCCCCCATCCCCGCCGGATTCTGAATATACAACACCGGATCGCCAATCGAATTCAATTTCACGCCCTGCAACTTACTCGGCAAAATACCAGCCGACCACTGCCGCTGCGCGATTGGCTGCATCTGTCCGCCCCGCCCGGCCGACATCAGGACAACATACCCCGGCAAATCCTCCGTCTCCGCGCCCAGCCCGTAGAGCGCCCACGATCCCATGCTCGGCCGCCCCGGCAAAATCGACCCTGTGTTCATCAATGTATGAGCCGGATCGTGATTAATCTGCTCCCCCCACATCGACCGTATGATACAAACCTCATCCGCCACCGACCCCATGCGCGGAAACAACTCGCACATCTCCTGACCCGACTTGCCAAACTTCTTAAAACCTAACTGCGGCCCGTAACAAATCAGCGGTTTTCCCTGTAACTGCGCGATCTGCTGGCCCTTCGTGAATGACTCCGGCATCGGCTTCAAATGCATCTCCGCCAGGCGCGGCTTGTAGTCAAAGGTCTCTAAGTGCGACGGCCCACCGGCCTGATACAGAAAGATCACCCGCTTGGCTTTCGGCGAGTGATGCAACGGCGATATGACGCCCTTGGCCATCAATTGATCCAGCGCCGTCATCCCCAGCGCCCCAGCCATCGTTTTGTTCAAAAATGCCCGTCGTGTTTGCATGGCTAGTTCCTTGTAATCGTCTCGTGCAAATTCAAAATTGCCCGCGTCACCGTCATCGTCGCCGCCAGTTCCACGGCGTTCGCCCCCGGCAATACGGGCGCGTCACCGGCCTCGATAAATGCCCGCGCCCCGGACGGATCGGCATCGAACCGACGCATGGCGCGTTGATACAAATCCGCCAGAATCCCCAACTCCTCGGCCGTTGGCGCTCGCCCCAACGCGCGCCGGAACGCCCATCCCGCCCGCGCCTCAGCCGTTCCCGCCGCCCGCACCGTATTCTGTGCAAACACCCGCGCCGCCTCCACATAACTCGGATCATTCAGAAGCACCAGCGCCTGCAGCGGCGTATTCGAAACCGAACGGTTCACCGTGCACTCCTCCCGGCTCGCCGCGTCAAACGTCATCAGGCTCGGATGCAAAAATGTTCTCTGCCAAAACGTATACACTCCCCGCCGGTATTGATCGGCGCCCTTACTCGCAGCATACTCCCGCTTCGGGAAATTCAGCGCCGTCAAATACCCCTCCGGCTGATAAGGCCGGACACTTGGCCCGCCAAAGGACTCCGACAACAATCCCGATACACTCAACGCAATGTCTCTTACCACCTCGGCATCCACCCGCAGCCGGTTCTGCCGCGACAACAGCCGGTTATCCGGATCCAAATCACTCGATCCCGTCGAACTCTGCCGGTACGTCTGACTCATTACAATCAACTGAGTAACATGTTTGCGGTTCCACCCGGAATCCATAAACTCCGCCGCCAGATAGTCGAGTAAGTCCGCATGGACCGGCCACTCCCCTTGTGACCCGAAATCTTCCAGAACTTTTGACAAGCCAACTCCGAAAAACAGCCGCCACTGCCGGTTCACAAACGCCCGCGCCGTCAGCGGATTTTCCTTCGATACCAGCCAGTTCGCCAGGTCCAGCCGCGTTGCCCGCCCGCCCACGGCCAGCTTTCCCAGGAATGCGGGGATAGCAGGCTCTACCACCGGTCCCGACTCGTCCAGGAAGTTTCCCCGCCGTAAAAGCCGTGTCTCCTCCGGAGTCGTCGCCTCGGTCACCATCACCCGCGGCACGCCTAGTTCGAAGGCATCCAGCGCGGCCCCAGCCCGCGTCCACGCCAGCGTTAATTCCTGCCGCGAGCCATCCGTCCAGTCCAAAACCTTAGCAATCAGCGCTTTTTCGTCCCCACTCCGCGAATCGGCCGACTTCTTCAGCGCCGCCGCCACCGACGCCGGCAATCCCGTGTCCACCGCTTCATGCCGCCGCCCCGCCGGGTCCATCGCCGGTGCCGCCAATCCCGGCGACAGTGCGATCCGCACCCGTCCCGCCGTCGCTCGCCGGTAAGCCGTATCATGCCGCAACCGTATCACCAAACGCGAATGTGCCCCCGTTGCCACCGGCTCCGATAACCGCAAAGCGAGGAAGGGAAGTACACCATCATGATACGGCGACCCGCCCCATCCCGTCGCGGCCGCACCGTCAATCGCGTTCATCGGATTCTGATCCAAATTCTGTACCTTCACTCCCGAAGCCGCCAACACAAACCGCAGCTTTTTCCCCTCGGGCAGTAACTCGGCCTCTATCTCCGAGATCATCAAACGATCAGCGCCACGCGCCACGCCCAGCCCCGCCAATGACTCATCCTGCACCGCTTGCACGCCAATCTGTGACCACGTTCCGGCGCCCGGCGCCAGTGTAATCGTATAAGTCTCATTCTCCGGATTGGCGCCCGACGCCACCACCAAGCCATCCCCCGGCCGCGTCAACTTCGGCGTGTTCGCCATCGGCGGCACTTCGTCGTTATAAACCGTCAGCGTCGCCCGCCCAGCCGTCGCCGACACCGGCCGCTGATACACCCACCGCAACTCTCCGCTCTCGTTCCGCTTCAACAACGCCGCCTCCGAACTCCGTCCATTCGCCAGCGTGGTTGCCGCCGTATTGGCCGCCGCCAATCCCGGCCTGCCTGCCGCCTGCTCCGGCGCAACTACTCCCGCCTCCGAACCCCGCCCATTCGCCAACAACGCCGCCGCCGCATCCAAAGCCGCACGCAACTCGCGCCGCTTCGCCGCCTGCTCCGCCGTCGCCAGATCGAGTTGCGATCCCCACGCCGCCGGGCCCTTATCGGCCACCAGCCCCGTCTCCTTGATATCGGCGAAAAACGCCTTCATGGAATAGAAATCCTTCGCCGTAAACGGATCGAACTTGTGGTCGTGGCACTCCGCGCAGCCCAGCGTCGAACCCATCCATACCGCCGTCGTCGTCCGCACACGGTCCGCCGCGTACTTCGCCAAATACTCCTTCGGCTGCAACCCGCCTTCCGCCGAAACGCGCAGAATCCGATTAAACGCCGACGCCGTTTTCTGCCGCGCCGTCGCGTTCGGAATCAAGTCCCCTGCCAACTGCTCCCGCGTGAATTGATCGAACGGCTGATTCTCGTGAATCGAGTGTAGTACGTAGTCCCGATACGGCCACGCCGGAAACGGATTGTCGCCATGGAACCCCGCCGTATCGGCATACCGCACCGCATCCAGCCAATGCATCGTTTGTTTCTCGGCATACCGCGTCGACGCCATCAGCCGGTCGACTAGCTTCGCGTACGCATTCCCTGACGCGTCATTCACAAACCCGTCCACTTCTTCCGGAGTTGGCGGAATGCCCGTCAAATCCAGCGCGACACGGCGAATCAGCGTCCGCCGGTCCGCCTCCGGAGAACGTTTAGGAACATACCCGTCAATAGACGCCCCGGCAGCCGCGCGCCGCACTGGCTCATACGCCCAGTGCCCCTCATATTTAGCGCCCTCGGCCACCCAGCGTTTGATCGTATCTTTCTGCGAGGCCGTCAAAACCTTGTGCGACGCCAACGGAGGCATCACCGTTGCGTCCCCCGAAAAGATCCTCTGAATAATATGACTCTGTGTCGGATTCCCCGGAACAATCGGCGCCAGCCCTTGCCGATTCGGGCGCAACGCCTCGTCCCGCAGATCCAGCCGCAGGTTTGCCATCCTCGCAGCCTTGTCTGGCCCGTGGCACCGGAAACACGTATCGGACATGATCGGCCGGATATCCCGGTTAAAACTCACCGGCCCCTGACCAGACACAGTCATCGAAATAACGAGAAAAAGGAGAGTCCGCACGTCCCCAGCATATACCGAATCGCGTATCCTGGAACGATGCAAAGCAATGGAAAAGTCGCTCTCGTCACCGGCGCGGGCAGCGGCATCGGCCGCGCTGTCGCCCTCGCTCTCCACGGCGCCGGTTACAACGTCGTCATCGCGGGCCGCAGGGCCGGGGAACTCGAGAAAACCGCCGCTGAGTGGGACGGTTTTCTCGTCGTTCCCACCGATATCAGCGACCCTCTCGCGGTAAAGGCACTCTTCGCCAAAACGCAGGAGGTCTTCGGAAGACTCGACGTATTATTCAACAACGCGGGCATGGGCGCGCCGGCCATCCCGATGGACGAAGTGACCTACGAACAATGGTCCGCCGTTGTCGGCGTCAACCTCACAGGCGCGTTCTTATGCGCGCAGGAGGCCATGCGGATGATGAAGCAACAAACACCGCAAGGCGGCCGCATCATCAACAACGGATCCATTTCGGCCCAGACGCCCCGCCCCAACTCGGCTCCGTATACGGCGACAAAGCACGCGATCACCGGCCTTACGAAATCCATCGCCCTGGACGGCCGCCCTTTCAACATCGCCTGCGGCCAAATCGATATCGGCAACGCCGCCACGGAGATGACCGAGCGCATGAAGGAAGGCGTCCCGCAAGCCAACGGCACGATGATGATCGAGCCGCGAATGGATGTACAGCACGTCGCCGATGCGGTTCTCCACATGGCCAATCTCCCCCTCGACGCCAACATCCTCACCATGACCATTATGGCGACGAAAATGCCGCTGGCCGGGCGGGGCTGAAAAAACCGCGCCAAGCACCAATTTAATCTAACCTTAATGTTTGCCGGGGCGTCTTTTGGCACACCATGTATAGGAAATTCCAAAAGGCCCCGATATTGTAGGTGCTTCGGCGCGCGCGAGAATGAGTCCGTTATGTTGCTCCGTTAACCGGCCAATCGCGACGTCACCTCAGAATGAGAGCGAAGCGATTGAAAGGAAACGTCGATTTGCCGGTAAATGTACACAACATAACGGGCTAATTCTCCCGAGCGCCGAAGTCTGGTCCTCTTTGGTCGCCTTGAAGCAGACGCTCCACGCCCCATCTTCCTGGCTGAAAACGGAAAGCATTTTGCCCTTTGCGCCTCCCACGCGGAACCACGGATGCCCGAATGACTCCGTCTCCACAACATCCGGCAGAGCGAACGCGAGCTTCCGAAACCGATCCAAATAGCGCTGGCCGCGCGCGTCAAGCTCAATATGCATTTCCGGATCTCCACCAGAGATACGCTACACCCAGCAGAAATCCGGCCAGCGCCTGATACTCTTCGTTCCGCAGGTAGAGTGCCCGCGAGAACTCAACCGCCGAAGCGATGCCGGGGAAACGCGGAATCAGCAGCGGCACCGAATCCGCGTATTCGTTGTACGCCGGGAAGAGCGCCCGCAAATGCTGCTCTTCCAACTCCATCACCGGCAAGTAGACCAGCACGAACACCGCCGCGAAAATGCCGCCGACCCACCACGATTGCGCGGCCACGGCCAAGCCCATGGCGGTTATCAGAGTGCCCAGATAAAGCGGGTTGCGCGTGTGCCGGTAAGGGCCGCTATCCACCAGTCGCTCGTTCTTGGCCAGATGCCCGGCCGCCCAGGCCCGCAGCGCCAGACCCAGCAGCGAGATCGGAATCCCTCGCAGCAAACTGTCCTCGGACGGGCGGCTGAGCCAGGCGAAAGCCGTCAGCAACAGGAAGCCCGAAGGCACTCGGAGGCGGGCTACCGCGTCGGCGTAGGGTTTGGGAAAGCGGTAGTTAGGCATGGAAGAAGCTGTTCAAATACCATATGCGGCGTGAGGGCGCGCATGCAAGGGAGTATCTCGTTCGTTCGGCGATACGAGGTCGGCGCGCCGGCGTCGCGCAGAGTTCGAATCGTGCCGCCATAGGGGCCGTTACGCGCCGGATCGGTTGGTCCAAACAGGGCGACACCCGGCTTTTTCAATGCCGCCGCCAGATGCAGCGGACCGCTATCCAAGCCGACAACCGCCGTCGCGCGGCGGGTGGCGTCGATTAATCCAGGCAGTCCGGAAATGTGCTGAAAAACGGGGGAATCGCAGCGGGCCGCGACGTTCAACACCAGGGCATGGCCTGTTCCGCTCAATAGCTTTGCCAACGCATCATAGTGCTCCAAAGGCCACTGCTTTGCCTCCCAACCAGCGAATGGACACGCCAGTACGAAAGGCTTCGTAGGCAGATCCCCTTCGGGTCGGCCGGCGGGAATCGGCGCGTCAACGATGCGCGCTGTGGCGCCAGCCGCGGCTGCCAGATCCAGATTCCAATCGACGACGTGGGTACCGCGCGGCGCGATCTGTTCGGTGTAAAAAAAACCCGCGGCGCGTTCGCGAAGAAACGGCGCGGCGAACCCAATCCGGCGCGCGGCCTGGGAAGCCCGGACTATGAGCCCGGATTTGATCAGCCCCTGGGCGTCAACCGCAATATCCACGGGCTTTTCGCGAAGATACCGCCACGCCGCCTTTAGACTTTTCGTGGACCGTCTATCGACCGCCAGCGCGCAATCGACATCCGGATTACCCGCCAAAAGCCATTGCCATTTCGGATCAATCGCCCAGGTAAGCCGCGCGCCAGGAATCGACCGGCGCAGCGAAGCGGCGGCGGGCAGGGTGTGCAAAACATCGCCAAAAGCGCCGAGGCGGACCAGTAGAATATGGACTTCTTTAGCCATTCTGGCGGCTGTGGACGTGTAGCATGAGGGCGGCGCGGCGTTCCAGATCGCCGGGCCGTTCATCAATGATGGCAGTGGCGCGGGAGAGCGCCGCCACCCCGATAAACACGACTTCCACGTCGCGCAGGGCGGCCGCAAGCTCGGCCCGCGCCTGGGCCGGCAGCAGCGGATCCGGCGGATCGCAAATGCACACCGCCAGCGGCCCGTGTTGCTCCGCAAGTTCACGAAAACGCTGGGCGTGGGAGGCCACCATCGGATCAAAATAGGCCGCCACGACAAGGCGCGCCGGCACGTCCTCCGCCTTCACGATCTTGGTTCGGGTGTCGAGCATGTTCTTTCTATTTTACGCGCGCTTCAACTGGATAAGTTTGATAGCCTCGGCCACAACCCGTTCGGCGGTGACGGCTTTCATGCAGCGATGGTCGATGGGGCACTCCCGGAGCAGACAGGGGCTGCATTCGACTTGTTCGCGGACGATGCTGGCGAAGGGGCCGGTGGGGCCGGTGGCGACGTGATCGGTGGCACCGAAAACGGTAACGGTGGGGACGTTAAGAGATGCGGCAATGTGCATGGCGCCGGAATCGTTTGTAAGGAAAGCGGCGCACGTGGCGGCGATAGCGATGAACTCTTCGAGTTTCGTTTCGCCCGCAAAATTATGGACAACGACGCCTTCGGCGGAGATGGCGGTTCTGACGATTTCGCACAGTTCGCGTTCGTCCGAGGACCCGAATATGGCCACACCGGCGGAGGTTTGGCGGGCCAGATCGATGGCGGCCGCGGCGAAGCGTTCGGGGAGCCAGCGTTTGGCGGAACCGAAGGCCGCGCCGGGGCTGACGCCAATCCAGTCACCGCTGAGTTGGCGTTGGCGGAGAATGGCGTGGCCTTGTTTGGTTAAGTGTTCGATGCCGGGGAGTCGAATGGCGTCGACTTCAGGGACCCGGTCAATGAGGCCGGCGCGGCGAAGGAGTTCGAGGTAGTAGAAGCGCTGGTGATTTGGGATTTCGCCCGGTTTTGGCGGGGTAATCGGATCGGAGAGGAGCAGGCCGCGGCCATCGCGGGCGTAGCCGATGCGAGTGGGAATGCGGGCGGCCCAGACGAGCGCCGCCGCTTCAAAGGAGTTGGGGAGGAGGATGGCGCAATCGAAGTTTAGTTTTTTGAGTTGCTGAGCGAGCCGCCATTTGGCGGGGAGATCTTTGGCGCCGCGCGCGACGGTATACGGGATGATGTCGTCGATCAAAGATTTGTCATAGAGGCCGGCGACCCAGGGGCGTGCGAGGAGGGTGATGCGGGCATCGGGATAACGGCGTCGGATCTCCGCGAGCGTGGGAATGCACATGACGGCGTCACCGACCCAGTTGGTGGCGCGCACAAGGATACGGTGAAACTCCATGCGTTATGATTTGACCATGACGGCGGACGAGAAGATTTTACTTCAGGAACAAGGGTACCTGATCGTGCGGGGCGTGATGGACGCAGCGTGGTTAGAGGAATTGCGAATGGCGACCGCGCGGCTGTTGGAACTGGAAGGCGCGGACGCCGGCGGGGAGTTCCGTAAGGAAGTTGGGTCGGACCGGTTGGCAAATTTGGTGGATAAGGGCGAGTGTTTTGAGCGGCTGGTTTCGCATCCGATGTTGTTGGAAGCGGCGGAGGCGGTGTTGGGGCCGGATTGGAAGTTGTCGAGTTTGAATTATCGCGCGGCGCTGCCTGGGGAGCAGAGTTTGCAGCCGTTGCATTGCGATATGGGTTTACTGCCGGATTCGTTGGGGAACGCGGTGTTTAACTCGATTTGGATGCTGGATGATTTCACGCCGGAGAACGGACCGACGCGGTTTGTGCCGGGGTCGCACCGATCGGGCGTGTTGCCTTCGAATGGGAGCGCGCCGCATCCGGATGAACAAGTGGCGCTGGGTTTTGCTGGGGATGTGATTCTCATGAATTCGCATATGTGGCATGGGGGGACGGCGAACCGGACGTCAACGCCGCGGCGTTCGTTGCATGGATTTTTTGTTCGGGGGGATCAGCCGCAGCAGCAGTATCAGAGGCGGCTGTTGCGGGCGGATACGGTGGCGGGGTTGTCGCCAGTATTGCGGCGGGTGTTGGCTTTGGATGATGAGCGGAATGATGTTTTGTCATCCGTGGGGAGCGGGAAAAGCGGGTTTTTGAAAGAGTGACACGAATCTGACGGAAGCGTGACGGCGGCGGGTCGTACGAGCACGGGCGGCGGGCAGGGAACTGAATCGGAGAGCTGTTTAGCGCGCTGCGCGGGCGCGGATGCGGTGTCGCCGGAAGCAGGCCGAACCGAAGGAGATGTTTACGTATCCCAGCGTGGTGGTGATTTGCAGGCCGGTTTCGACCGACGGCATGGACCGCGGGGCCAAGCTACGGGAGTACCGGGCGAGGCCGTCGCTGATGAATCGGGGCGCTGGAGGCGTAGGCGATTATCCAACTTTCCAAGGGTTGAGAATGAGTACGCCGGTCCCTTCGAAATCCGACACATTTCGCGTGACGAGCGTCATGCCATGGACGAGCGCCGTGCCGCCGATGAGTCCGTCGCGGACGGGGCGGGGGTCGGGCACATGTAGTTTCGCGCTGCGCTTCGCGACTGCTGTGTCGACCGGTAAGATTCGGCCGGTGAAGGCGGGCAGAACGTGATTGTTCAGCCAGGCGCGGAGCAGGGCGCCTTGCGTGTGGTCGCGGCGCTCAACCAGCAGAATTCCGATTTCGAGTTCCTGGATCGTGATGGCGGAGAGGAAGAGATCGGCAGCGTCGACGCTGTCGGCCCAAATTGCAACGTTCTTGTCGGCCTTGCCCGAACGCGCCTTCCGCAATTCGGAGACGACGTTGGTATCGAGGAGGTACATCAGGACAGATCCGCAGGCTGTGAAAGGTCGCGCGGATTGGGGACTTCAAATTCAATTTCTTCGACACCAGGCATGGCTAACAAATCGGCAATTTTTTGATGACCGCCGGCGAGCCGCCGGTACTCTTCGAAACTGAGCAGGACATGGGCGGGTCTTCCGCGATCGGTGATGAATACTGGACCATCGTTCGCGGCTTTTTTGGCGCGGCTCAAATCCTGGTTAAAGTCACGGCTGGAGAGGGTCAATATAGCCATGTAGTAATGTTACTACTTCTTGTCGGAGGCGGGAACGACTCAGTGCCGGAATTTCGAGTTAGGATGTAAATATGGCTGCGCCGAACATTCCGTGGATTTCTCCGGATGAGTACTTGGATGAGGAAGCTAGGGCTGCTTCTAAGCACATGTATTACGCGGGGTTGGTGACGGCGATGGCTGGGGGTTCGCTGGCGCATTGGAGGATCGTCGGCAACCTTATCGCAGCGCTGCATAACGCGTTGCGCGGACGCGGGTGCGGGGTTGGCGGCAGCGATCTTTTATTCCGGACCGCATCGGGCGAAATGTTTACCTATCCAGACGTGATGGTGCTCTGCGGGCCAGTGGAGACTGTACCGGGCGAAATCACGTGATGACGAATCCGGTGTTTGTGGCGGAGGTGCTGTCGCCATCGACGGAGGGCATGGACCGCGGGGCGAAGTTGCGGGAGTATCGCGGCACGCCGTCGCTGCGGCAGTATGTGATGATTTCTCAGGATGAGCCGTGGGTGGAGATGCACACACGGGATGAAACGGGACTTTGGCGGATTAGCGATGTTACGGGTTTGGATGGTATTTGCGAATTTACTGGGATCGATTGCGTTGTTCCGATGGCGGCGTTGTATGAAGGCGCGCTGGACGTATAGGATATAAGCATGGCTGCGCCGAACATTCCGTGGATTTCTCCGAATGAGTACTTGGATGAGGAAGCCGGGGCTGCATCTAAGCACATGTATTATGCGGGCTTGGTCACGGTGATGGCTGGGGGTTCGCTGGCGCATGGGACAATAGCCGGAAATCTACTCGGGATACTCTATGCCGGACTTCGCGGGCGCGGGTGTCGGGTTGTCGCTAGTGACGTATTATTCCGGACAGGTTCGGGCGAGATGTTCACCTATCCGGACGTGACGGTGCTCTGCGGGCCGGTGGAAACTGTACCGGGACGGAAGCACGTGGTGACGAATCCGGTGTTTGTGGCGGAGGTCCTGTCGCCATCGACTGAGGGGATGGACCGCGGGGCGAAGTTGCGGGAGTACCGGGCGACGCCGTCGCTGCGGCAGTTCGTTTTGGTCGCGCAGGAAGAGCCGTGGGTGGAGATTCACACTCGGAATGAGACCGGAGCTTGGGAAGTCAGAGACGTGACCGGGTTGGAAGGGGAGTGCGAGTTTACCGGGATTGATTGCGTGGTCCCGATGGCGGCGCTATATGAGGGTGCGCTGAACATTAAGTCATGAATGGCATCGTATGCCGGGGATTGGCGCTGGCGGTTGGGATCGCGGCGCTGTACGGCCAGACGGATGCGAAGACGCAGTACGAATTGGGCCTGCGCTACGAGAAAGCCGAGGACTTCGCGCAGGCGGCGGCGCAAGGGACCGCGATGGCTGTGATGAACGCCAAAGGGCGTGGGATGGGTAAGGCGGCGGAGTGGTATCAACGCGCGGCGGCGCAGGGGTTGGACGACGCTCAGTACAATTTGGGCGCGCTATATGAAAGCGGACGCGTGCTTTCGAAAAACCTGGCGAAGGCCGCCCAATATTACCGGGCAGTCGCGGGGCAGGGCGATTCGACGGCGCAACCGCGGCTGAGCATGATGTGCGCGAATGGGGATGGCGTGGCGCGGGACTTTGTGGCGGGGCCGATCTGGCTGTCGCGGGCGGCGACAAGGACGCCGCGGGAATGCGCACGGAATTGACGGGCGCCATGAAGCCGGAGCAGAACCCAAACGTGAGGGTGGGGTAGGCTGGTTAGTGTGAGCGTTTCCAACCCCCCTAATTTCCCTAACCCCCTTCTGGCGATCCCGTTTGCGATTCCGTTTGATGCCATTCGAGCGGAGCATGTCGAGCCGGCGATCGGGCAGTTGATTTCCGATGCGCGCGAGCGGATTGAGGCGATTGCCTCCTTCGATGGGCCGCGTACCTACGAGAGCACGATGTTTGCGTTGGATCACGCGACGGAACCGTTGGACACCGCGTTTGGGGTGGTTCGGCATTTGGAATCTGTCGCGACGTATCCGGAGTTGCGGGAGGCTCATAACGCGGCGCAAGGGCCGGCGAGTGCCTTCTACTCGAGCATCCGGTTGCATGACGGGCTCTGGGCGGCGCTGAAGGCATACGCGGAGACCGATGACGCGAAGGCTCTAACTGGGGTTCGGGCGCGCCATTTGAAAAAGACTTTGGAGGCATTTCGATTGGCGGGCGCGGATTTGGACCCGGCGGGGAAGAAGCGGTGCGCCGAAATGGATGTGGAACTGACGCAGTTGACGACGAAGTTTTCGGAAAACGTGTTGGACGCGACGAAGGCGTTTGAACTGGTGATTGACGATGAGGCGCGGCTGGCGGGGCTGCCGGAGAGTGCGGTGGCGGCGGCGCGGCAGAGCGCGGAGCAGAAGGGGCTGGCTGGCTGGCGATTTACGTTGCAGGCGCCATCGTACATGGCGGTGTTGACGTATATGGACGACCGGAGTACGCGGGAGGCGCTCTATCGGGCGTACGCGACGCGGGCGGCGAGCGGACAATACGACAACCGCGAGAACATATTGAAGATTGTCGCGCTGCGCCAGGAGAAGGCGAAATTACTGGGATTTTCGCACTTTGCGGATCTGGTGCTGGTGGACCGGATGGCGAAGACGGGCGCGGCGGCGGAGACGTTCCTTACCGATTTGCGGGCTAAGACCGAAGCGTTTTTCCTGCGGGAGAATGAGCAACTGCGGGCATTTGCCGATGAGAAGGAAATGGAGCCGTGGGACGTCAGCTATTACGCCGAGAAGCAGCGGTTGGCGCTGTATGACTTTGACGAAGAAGAGTTGCGCCCGTACTTCTCTTTGTCGAGCGTGATGGCGGGAATGTTCGCGCTGACCGGGCGGCTGTTCGGGATTCGAGTGACGGAGCGGCAGGACGTTCCGGCGTGGGACAAGGATGTCCGGTACTTCGATATTTTCGACGCGGCCGGGGACGGGCATCTGGCCAGTTTTTATGTGGACATGCACCCGCGAGAGAACAAGCGGGGCGGGGCGTGGATGGACGCGTTCCTGACGGGGATGCCGGGCGAGCCGCATCTGGGTTTAATGTGCGGGAATCTGACGCCGCCGATCGGCGAGCAGCCGGCGCTGTTGACCCATCGGGACGTTGAGACTTTGTTCCATGAATTTGGGCATCTGCTGCACCACTCGCTGACTCGGGTGCCGGTGAGGGATTTGGCGGGGACGAGCGTGCCGTGGGATTTCGTGGAACTGCCGTCGCAGATTATGGAGAACTGGTGCTGGGAGCGGGAAGCGCTGGACCTGTTTGCGCATCATTACGAGACGGGCGAGGCGATTCCGGAAGAGCTGTTTGCGAAGATGCGGCGGGCGCGGACGTACCGGGCGGCGAATGCGCAGATGCGGCAGTTGAGTTTTTCGATGGTCGATTTGGCGCTGCATATGCGGTATGACCGGGAGGCGGATGGGGACGTCATCGCCTGGTCGCGTGAGTTGCTGCAACCGTATACGGCGGCTAAGCTGCCAGCGGATCATGCAATGCTGGCGAGTTTCACCC
>SHUN01000013.1 GCA_009697495.1 Bryobacterales bacterium
CACGTATTCCATTAATCCGAGCTGAACGGCGTTGTAGCCATCTGTCGCCGGCGTCTTGCGCTGCACGACAACACAAGGTCCCGCTTTCACCAAGGTCACTGGGACCACTTGGCCTTCTGCGTTGAACACTTGCGTCATCCCGATTTTTTTGCCGAGTATTCCTGGGCTCATTGCACTTTCCTCTTCGGTAACCGTCGCGGCGCTTTCGCCGCGCGTCCATTACCCATCCGGTTCCCCGAATTCTTAATTCTTTGTTTTCATTACCGACGAAAACTACTTCTTACCGAAAGCCTTAATTTCGACGTCCACGCCGGCCGGCAGGTCGAGCTTCATCAGCGCGTCCACCGTTTCCTGCGTCGGCGACAAAATGTCGAGCAACCGCTTGTGCGTCCGCATTTCAAACTGCTCTCGCGATTTCTTATCCACGTGCGGCGAACGGTTCACCGTGTGCCGATTGATTACCGTCGGCAACGGAATCGGTCCCGCAACCTGTGCGCCGCTTCGCTTGGCAGTCGCCACGATTTCCTGCGTCGATTGGTCAAGTACGCGGTGATCGTACGCCTTCAGCCGAATTCTTATGCTTTCTCTCAAAGACTTTTATCCAATCTTTCGATTCGTTGAACTAGGAAACAATCTCCGCCACCGTGCCGGCGCCAACCGTGCGGCCGCCTTCGCGAATCGCGAAGCGCAAACCTTTGTCCATGGCGATCGGGGTGATCAGTTCAATTTCCATCTGTACGTTATCGCCCGGCATCACCATTTCCGTGCCGGCGGGCAAATGCGCCACACCCGTCACGTCCGTGGTCCGGAAGTAAAACTGCGGTCGGTATCCGTTGAAGAACGGCGTATGACGCCCGCCCTCTTCCTTCGACAACACGTAGACTTCACCCTTAAACTTCTTGTGCGGCTTGATCGAACCCGGCTTCGCAATCACCTGTCCGCGCTCCACGCCTTCTTTGTCGACTCCGCGCAACAGCAGGCCCACATTGTCCCCGGCGCGCCCTTCGTCCAACAACTTCTTGAACATTTCCACGCCAGTCACAACCGTTTTCTTCGTGTCCTGGTACCCGACGATTTCCATTTCCTCGCCGACCTTGCAGATACCCTGCTCGATACGGCCCGTCACAACCGTGCCGCGGCCCTGAATCGAGAAGATGTCTTCAATCGGCATCAGGAACGGTTTGTCAATGATGCGCGCCGGCATCGGAATGTACTTGTCGACCGCTTCCATCAACTCGTCAATCGCCGCTTCCCACTGCGGTTCGCCGTTCAATCCGCCCAAAGCCGAGACCTTGATCACCGGCAAATCGTCACCGGGGAAGCCATACTTCGAGAGCAGTTCGCGAACTTCCATCTCCACCAGTTCCAACAGTTCCGTATCTTCCACCATGTCCACTTTGTTCAAAGCGACAACGATATAAGGTACGCCCACCTGGCGGGCCAGCAGAATGTGCTCGCGCGTCTGCGGCATCGGGCCGTCAGTCGCCGCCACCACCAGGATCGCGCCGTCCATCTGCGCGGCTCCCGTGATCATGTTCTTAATGTAGTCGGCGTGGCCGGGGCAGTCGACGTGGGCATAGTGACGGTTCTTCGTCTCATATTCCACGTGCGAGGCCGCAATCGTGATACCACGTGCTTTTTCTTCCGGCGCATTGTCGATCGAGTCAAAGCTGCGGAAGGTGTTCTTCGGATTGTGCTTGGACAGCGTCTTGGTGATCGCCGCCGTCAGCGTCGTCTTCCCGTGATCAATGTGGCCAATGGTGCCCACGTTGACGTGCGGTTTGGATCGATCAAATTTCTCTTTCGCCATGGTATGGATTCTCCTGTAGAAACTTTTGCTTGCAGCGGACTAGGTCGTGACCTTGCCCTGGGACTTGCTGATGATTTCCGTCGCTATGTTCGCCGGCACTTCTTCATAACGTCCGAAGTGCATTGTAAAGCTCGCCCGGCCCTGGGTGCGGCTGCGCAATTCAGTGGCGTAACCGAACATTTCGCTCAGCGGGACCATCGATTTGATAACTTGCGTCGTACCGCGCATTTCCATGCCTTCCAGTCGGCCGCGACGCGAGATCAGGTCGCCGTTAACGGGCCCCATGTACTCATCCGGCACAACCACTTCCACCGACATAATCGGTTCCAGCAGCACTGGTCTGGCCTTCTTCACCGCATCCTGGATCGCCAGCGAACCGGCGATCTTGAATGCCATTTCCGAAGAGTCAACGTCGTGATAGTTGCCGTCGTAAACCTGAACTTTCAGATCCGACATCGAGAAGCCGGCGATTAAGCCGCCTTCAAGGCGCTCAACAATGCCCTTTTGAATGGCCGGGATAAATTCTTTCGGAATCGTTCCGCCAACCGTCTTGTTCTCGAACTCGAAACCCTTGCCCTCTTCGAGCGGCTCAATCCGGATCTTGCATTCGCCAAATTGGCCCTTACCGCCGGACTGCCGCACGTGACGACCATGGCCTTCCGCCTTGGAACGAATGGTTTCTCGATAGGCTACCTGCGGTTTGCCGACGTTGGCTTCCACGCCAAATTCGCGCCGCATCCGCTCAACAATAATTTCCAGATGTAACTCGCCCATGCCAGCCAGAATCGTCTGGCCCGTTTCCGGGTCGGTGTTCACACGCAGCGTCGGATCTTCGTTCACCAGCTTCGCAATCGCCACGCCGAGCTTTTCCTGGTCCTGCTTCGATTTCGGCTCGATGGCGAGCTGGATCACCGGGTTCGGGAAATCGATCGCTTCCAGAACAACCGGATACCGTTCGTCGCAAATCGTGTCGCCGGTCTGTACCGACTTCAGGCCCACGCAGGCGCAAATGTCACCGGCCAGCACTTCCTGAATCTCTTCGCGCTTGTTGGCGTGCATCTTCACAATGCGGCCAATGCGTTCGCTCTTGCGTTTGCCCGGGTTGTACCCGTTCGTCCCCGTCAACAGCTTGCCCGAGTAGACGCGGACAAAACAAAGTTGCCCAACAAACGGATCGGTCATGATCTTGAACACAAGGCCCGAGAACGGCGCGTTGTCGTCCGAAGGTCGAAGGACTTCTTCGCCAGTTTCGGGGTTCAGACCCTTCACCGGAGGAATATCGAGCGGCGAAGGCAGGAAATCCACCACCGCGTCCAACATGTCCTGCACTCCCTTGTTCTTAAAGGAGGAACCGCAGATAACCGGGAAAATCTTCATCCCGATCGTGGCTGTCCGGATGCCACGCATGATCTCGGCTTCGGTCAGCTCTTCGCCTTCCAAATACTTGTGCGTTAACTCGTCGTCGCATTCCGAGATCGCTTCAACCATAAGCGTGCGATACTCTTGCGCCTGCTCCAGGAGTTCTTCCGGTATTTCCACATCGTCAAACTTCGCGCCCAGCGTGTCATCACGCCAAATCCGCGCCTTCATCGTCACCAGGTTTACGATGCCCAAAAACTTGTCTTCCGCGCCCACCGGGATCTGAATCGCCACCGGCTTGCACTTCATTCGGTCCACAATCGTTTGAATCGAATGAAAGAAATCCGCGCCAGCCCTGTCCATCTTGTTGATGAAGCAGATCCGCGGCACACCGTACTTATCCGCCTGCCGCCACACCGTTTCCGATTGCGGCTGCACGCCGGCGACAGCGTCGAACACAGCTACCGCGCCATCCAGAACACGCAACGAACGCTCCACTTCCGCAGTGAAATCCACGTGGCCGGGAGTATCGATGATATTGATCGCGATGTCGCGCCATTCGCAGCTAGTGGCAGCCGATGTGATCGTGATGCCGCGTTCCTGCTCCTGCTCCATCCAGTCCATCGTCGCCGTACCTTCATGGACTTCGCCAATCTTGTACGTGCGACCGGTGTAATAGAGAATCCGTTCGGTAGTCGTGGTTTTACCTGCATCAATGTGGGCCATGATGCCGATGTTGCGCATTCGTTCAAGTGGTACAGTACGAGCCATAAAAAACTTTGCCGGATCTCCCTACCAACGATAGTGCGCGAAGGCTTTATTGGCCTCGGCCATACGGTGGACGTCGTCTTTCTTTTTGATCGCTCCGCCGCGCAGATTCGCCGCGTCGAGCAGTTCATTCGCCAGCCGGTCGGGCATGCCCTTTTCAGGACGCGACCGCGCATTCGTAATCAGCCAGCGGAACGCCAGCGACGTCCGCCGGTTCTGCGGCACTTCCACCGGAACCTGATAGTTCGCGCCGCCGACGCGCCGTGTCTTCACTTCCAACATCGGCTTGCAGTTCTCAACCGCTTTCTTGAAGATCTTCAGCGATTCCTCGCCCCCGCTCTTCTCGCCGACTCGGTTCATGGCGGCGTAAAACACCCGCTGCGCCACGGCCTTCCGGCCTTCCCACATCAGCGAATTCACGAACTTCTCCACCAGCGTCGATCCAAAAATCGGATCCGGGGCCACTTCGCGAACTTCTGCTCTTCTTCTACGCGGCATATCTGAAATCCCTTACGCTTTCTGCTTCGGACGCTTTGCGCCGTACTTCGAGCGGCTCTGCTTACGGTTCGCGACGCCGCCGGCGTCTAGCGTTCCGCGCACAACGTGGTAACGAACACCCGGCAAATCTTTCACACGCCCCCCGCGGATCAGCACAATCGAGTGCTCCTGCAGGTTGTGGCCTTCGCCCGGAATATACGTCGTCACTTCAATACCGTTCGTCAGTCGGACACGCGCCACTTTCCGCAACGCCGAGTTCGGCTTTTTCGGGGTGGTGGTGTAAACACGCGTACAAACGCCCCGCTTCTGCGGACACGCCTGTAACGCGGGACTCGCCGTCTTGTAACGCGTGGGTTTTCTGCCCAGGCGCACGAGTTGGTTAAAGGTAGGCACTAAGACCTTCTCCTTGCATTTGCATCAAAATTTGGAATTCGGTTAAAAATGACCCTCTCGGCAAGCCAATCACCCGGCGGGAGCCTTTGGATTACAGCCACAGGATCGGTAGAATCGCGATTGGACACAGAATGCCCACTCTCACGAAACTTGCACTTTGGAATGTGCTAGGAAGTAGATCTTCGGAAACAGTCCATATCCCATCAGGCGCGTATGTCCTTGCGGATAGCGGGACTGACCCCCAACCGGGCCGCAACAAATGTGCGACGGTAGTCGGAGGCAGAAGTAACAACTCACTGCACTACATTTACATCTAACCTTACGAGTGTAGTGGAAAAATAAACGAGTGTCAACTCGCCCGTCTGCACACACACCACTTTCGGGTAGGAGTTCAATATAGCACGGATTTGTTTTCCTTAGAGCATTTTCCGGTTTTTCGTAGAATGGCCCGGCGGCCCCGAACTGGGCCCGACGCGTCAGCAAGACTTTATGGTCTGCATCCGATAGGAAGTGATTTTCGACTTCGCGGTTCTTCCGCCATCACGGTTATTCAAAAAAGAGGCTTCAGGCGTCTGTCGGTGATAGAAATTGCCTCCGTGGAATCGATCCCCTGGCTGCGTACATCTGCAAAGGGTCCGTGAGTTGTTGGTTCTAAGCTCGGCGAGATCTATCCCCGGCACACCCCCAAGCCCTTCCCGATACCGGTAGTTAGAGCTGAGCAGACGTTCCGGTTCGGCGCATACTGGCTGCCTGTTTGTGCAGTACCAGATCAAGCGGGCGCTTTCGCAGCCCCCTGTGATCGGCCTACTGATTCAGGCCCGCAATCGGATGGACCAGGAGACCCCCGGTGCCGATCCGAACGTGGAGGGCTCATTCAGTCCTATGAAGTCGCCTTTCGAATGCAGGTACAGGCCCCCGGAAGTGTTCGACGTGATGCAGGAATCGGAAGCCACGCGCAACCTCTACGCTGTTTGGAGACCCGTTCTATCAAGGGCCAACTCGATCATAAGCCCGAGACGCTCACCAGCGATTGGGTGTGGGCGACTACTCGCTCCTCCGATCTGGCTACCGTCAAACGTTGCGTCGTGTTTGGACACCAGTGATTCGACATCGAAAATCATGGCTTCAACGAACTGGTCAATGATTTACACGTCGGCCATGTGTTGAAGCATTAACCTGTGGCCATCCATCCGCAAGAATAGATCCGAAGCGCGTTGGGTGAACCTGAGTGCGGCTGCAATTTATGGCGGCTTGATTCCGAGCGCCCTGTCGCCGTGACTGTCTTGAGCCGCGTCGCACTGGCCGGAAACATTTCAACTTCAGCGTGCCGATGCGCATATGCCTTCGCCGTAGTATGCCAATCCCCCTTTTGGTTCCTCTCGTAGACCGAAAATTCCCATTCCTAATCTGCTCTTCCGCCCGCAAGCCCTTCGGCACTCTCCAGAAATGATCCGGGTATGCTCTCCAGAATTGACCCGTCGGCCCGGCCGGGCCGGGGATGATAACGCCTTGCCCACCTATGGCTTGCGGACCAAGGTGCGGCGCATGGAGCGGGCAACTCTAACTGAGCACAAGTGGGTCATTTCTGGAGAGCGCCGAGGGTACAAGAGGTCGCGAGCTCGAATCTCCCCGGCCCGACCAAATGTTTGAAAGACTTAGCAGAGCTGGAATTTGCTGGCGCCCACGGTGCCCAACGTCTTGCGTGACGGCCTTCCTCACCATGCAAGAGCGAGCCGGCGAAGGGAAATACAGCCAGGACCTCGTCTGCGAATGCAGGCACCCGGCTGGCCGCCTCTTCCCCATCGAGATGCTCGAGGAAATGAACAAGTTCTAACGAGAAACTCATGCGATACCAACATGTACTTGTTACACTGCGCTCATACGTCCGAAGGAGTCTGCCAATGCCCGTATTTCGCCGTCTCGCCCTGTTTTCAGTGCTTTTCACAGCCGCTCTCCCCGCTTTCGCCCAGTCCACGTTCGGGGAAATCCGCGGGGTGATCACGGATGCCTCGGGCGCCGTCATCGCTAACGCAAAGGTCGAAGCCAAGAGTATCCTCACCGTCGAAGCCCGTAAAGCCGTTTCCGATTCTTCCGGGAATTACTCCTTTGTCAACCTCGATGCCGGCGCCTACGAAATCACGATCGAATCCGCCGGATTCCGCAAGAATCAGGTCCAGGGCGTCATCCTCCGCGCTCGCGAAATCGTCCGCGTCGACGTCCGCCTCGATGTCGCCTCGGCCGCCACCGAAGTCCAGGTAACCACCGCCCGCCAAGTCATCCAAACCGACAGCGCCACCATCGTCGACTCGAAAACTTCCGCCCAAATTGACAAACTCCCAGTCAACTTCCGCGCCGGCGGATCCAACTCCATCTTCTCCGCCATCTCCTTCACCCCGGGCGTCCAAACCGATTCCGGCGGCGGCAGCATCTCCATCGCCGGTGGCATGCCCTTCCAAGCAACCGCTACCATCGACGGCATCTCATCCATCAACGTCCGCTCCAACGGAATCATCAACGAAATGTTCCCCTCCGCCGACGCCATCGACGAAATCAAGGTGAGTTCCGTCTCCAACAACGCCGAATTCGCCCAAATCGGCGACGTCACCACGACTTCCAAAGCCGGCTCGAATCAGTTCCACGGCGCCGCCTTCTGGTATCACCAGAACGGCGCGTTCGACGCCCGCGACTTTTTCTCCTCCCGCATCGGCGCCCCCTTCAAAGTGTCCAATGATTTCGGCCTCAGCGGCGGCGGTCCCGTCCGCAAGAACAAGACGTTCCTCTTCGGCTCCTGGGAAGCCCTACGTTTCCACGTCGCCAGTCAGATCAACCAGATCGTGCCGCCCGACAACTATCGCACCGGCAATCTGTCCAGCGTCTCCGCCGCCATTCGCGACCCCCTTGGCGCAACCGGCACCGTCTTCCCTGGCAACATCATCCCCGCCAACCGTATCGCGCCGTCAATCGCCAAAACGCTCGAACTTCTTTACCCCCGCGCCAACGTCGCCGGTGATTCCATCGCCAACCCCAACCTCCGCCTACAGCTCCCCGCCGTCAACGAGAACAATCAATACGACATTCGCGGCGACCATACCTTCAGCGAAAAACAAAACCTCTTCGTGCGCTACTCCAACAAGGACGTCGTCAGCAGAGGACCCCTCGCCCTCCCCACTCTCGGCGACACGCGTAACAGGACCGGTTCGCACGCACTCACCGCGGCCTACAACTTCGTCGTCAAAACGAGCCTCGTCAACGAATTCCGCGCCGGTTTTGCCGATCGTCCCTTCACCAACGACTTCGGCCCCGGCGGCACCAGTCTCGACGGCCCCTCCATCGTCAAAACCATCGGCATCCAAGGCATCCGCCCGGATCCGCCCAAAGCGGCCAGCGTCCCCGATTTCGGCATCACCGGTTTCGCCGGAACCGCAAAAACCCGCGGCTATACCCAACTCAGCCGCAACATCCAGTTCACCGACAACGTCACCTGGACCCACAACCGCCACACCTTCAAATTCGGCGCCGATTTGAAAATTCTCCGCGCCACCGATAACATCTCCTTCTTCTCCGGCGATGACCTCGGCGAGTACCGCTTTAACGGCATGTGGTCCGGTAACCCCTTTGCCGATTTTCTCCTCGGCTTCCCTCAACGCACCCGCCTGGCCAACACCAGCCCCGATATCAACGGTTCCGCCAAACACTTCGCCGTCTTCGCACAGGACGACTGGAAAATCACTCAAAAACTGACCCTCAACTACGGCGTTCGTTGGGAAGTCCAACAGCCCTTCTGGGACAAAACACTCCAGCTCGCCAACTTCGACCGCGACTTCCCCGGCGGCCGCGTCATCGTTCCCAACGCCGCTTCTCTCGCTCTCACCTCGCCGCAATTCAAGCAGTCGATCGGTACCACTCCCATCATCACCGCCGCCGACGCCGGCATCCCCGATCGCCTTCGCTACACGGACAGGAATAACTTCCTCCCCCGTGTTGGTTTCGCCTATCGCCCGTTTGGCAACAAGACCGTCATCCGCGGCGGTTATGGCATCTACGCCGTCACCATCCTCGGCGCCGTTTTCTATTCCCTCACCGGTATCCATACGTCAGACACCCGGACCTACGACAACTTCCGTAACGCCGACAACACTCCCGCCCTCCGCTTCCCCGCCCCATTCGGCAGCGGTCTGGGAGCCATCTCCGCCGTCGGCACCGCTGACTTCCGCCGCGGCAACCAAATCGATGGCCCCGTCCCCAGCGCCCAGCAATGGAACTTCACCATCGAACGCGACCTCGGCTTCAATACCAGCCTCCGCCTCACTTATCAGGGTTCCCATTCCATCAAGCTGTACTCCAGTCCCGATCTGAATCAGGTGAAGCCCAACACCATCGGCTATCAACAGGCGCGCCTCAATCGACCTTACCCCAATTGGGCCATCGTCTACAGCCGCGACAACGGCGTCTCCTCAAAATACAACGCGTTCCTGATGGAAGTGAATAAGCGCTTCTCCCGCGGCCTCGGCTTCCAGTCCTCCTGGGCGTGGTCCAAGAACTTGAGCAACGCCACCGGCTCCAACAGCACGGGCTTTGCCAGTGAAGCCGGCTCCGTCCCGACCGATCGATTCAACCTCGGACTCGATTACGGCAACGTCTCGTCCACTCGCCGCCACCGCTGGCTCACCGTCGCCAATTGGGAAATTCCGTTCGGGCACGGCTCGAAATCGCTCACCACCGGCTCTGCCGGCCAGCGCGTCGCCAGCGCCGCTCTCGGCGGCTGGGAACTGTCCGGTATCTTCCTCGCCCAGACTGGTCCATTCCTCACTCCCATCACCAACGGCTCCACCGACCCCAGCGGCACAAATGTCGACGCCCGCGCCAACAACCGGCCTGATTACGCTGCGGGTGTTACCGATTACGGCAATCTCCCCAAGGGCCAACGAAATATCAATGGCTGGTTTGTCGACCGCAGCCAGTTCCTTCTGCCCCCTTCCAACATCGGCCGCTTCGGCCTCGTCGGCCCTGGACAGTTGATCGGCCCCGGCACCGCCACATTGTCATCCAAATTGCAGAAGCGCTTCTTTTTCACCGAAAGCGTATTCCTGCAGCTGGAGGGGTCTTTCACAAACCTTCTCAATCACGCCAACTTCGGCATTCCCGCGCAAAATATTAGCGCCGCCAACTTCGGCCGTATCATTTCCACGCAAGGCGCCGAGTTTGGCAGCGGACGGACCATTCAGGTCGGCCTGCGGCTGGCGTTCTAGCCCGCTGACTGCGAGGACCGCTCCCTGACGGTCGCGGCGCGGAAAAGCGCGGCGCGGACGGTCGCCGCACGGACAGGCCGTTTTTCGCCACTCAGGCGCCGGCACCCGAACCTATTCTCACGGTCGCGGCACTAACCCGCAGGCCGTGCGACCGCGTCTTTCGCCCCTCGGATACAGTCCGGAATTCCAATCCCCTCGTACGCATTCCCGGCCAGGTATAGGCCCGGATGTAACTGCGTGCGCTCCCGAATCTCCGCCACGCGCTGCTTGTGGCCCAATCCGTACTGCGCCATCGCCCCGCGCCACCGCGTCAACCGCGTAAACATTGGCGTCACCGTCAAGCCCAACAGGTCTCTCAACTCCGCCAAAACGTCACGAATCAACTCCTCCTCCGGGACGTCGATCGCAGCTCCGCCCAAAAAGCACCGGAGCAGCGCTTTGGCCGGCGGCACACGGTGATCGAACTTGGTCTTGACGAATGTACACGCCGCCAACCGTTTCCGCTCCACCTTGGGGACGAGGAAGCCGAAACCTTTGATCTTCCCCTCCACATCGGCCTCGGCATACCCCAAAGCCAGCGTCACGGACGAGTTATAGCGAATCCCGCTCAACAGCTCGCCCAGGCGATCATCCATCGGCCGCAGCAGGCCCCCCGCCGCGGTCGCCGGACAGCAGACAAACACATTCTCGGCGTAAATCCGCTCCCGTTTTAGCTGGACTTCGAAGCCGAAAGTCGACTTTCGGATCGCGACGGCTTCGTCCTGACACCGGTCCATTTTCCCCGCCAACTGACACGTAATCGTCTGCGTCAACTGCTCCATACCGCCCTTCAAGGTCCGGAACAATGGCCCCGTCGAAGTCCGCTGCGCGCGCATCGCCAAGGTGCCCTTCGTCAGGCTCCCGTATTTCTTCTCCATGGCGACAAACATCGCCAGCACCGCGTCCGCGCTCATCTCTTCCGGATCCCCGCCGTAGACGCCCGCCAGCAGCGGCTCGGCCAAATAGTCAACGGCCTCCTGCCCGTAATGCTCCCGGACAAGCTGCGCCACGCTCCGTTCCGGCGGATTCTCAACCGGCCGCCGGAAATACTCCAGGCCCATACGGACCTTTGTGCCCCATGAGAACAGAGGGCTCTTCAGCATCGGCATGATCTGCGTGGGCACCATCATCGCCAAGCCGTCCGGCATCGGCACCAGCCGTCCGTTTTTGACGATGAACGTCACCCGCTGATGATCGTTACTGCCGATTACGTCCGCTTCCAGCCCCAACTCCCGGATCAGCTCCATCGCCGCCGGCTTTGAAGCCAGAAAGCTATCCGGGCCGCCCTCCACCAGGCAGCCCTCCACTTCGTCCGTGCGGATGACGCCGCCGAGCCGTTTTTCTTTCTCGATGAGCAGCGGCCGGTGACCGGCCTTGGCCAGATACCAGCACGCCGCCAATCCGGTTATGCCGCCGCCAATGACAACGTGGGAGGGCACGGCGCGCCTCCTAGGGCTTAAAGTCGCGGACCATTTGCACAACCGCCTTCACATGGTCCACCGGCGTCTCCGGCAGAATTCCGTGACCCAGGTTGAAGATGTGGCCCGGCCGCGTCCCGGTCCGCTTCAGCAGTTCGTGGACTTTCGCCTTCAATTCCGGCAGCGGAGCGAAGAGCGCCACCGGGTCCAGGTTTCCCTGGACAGCCGAACGGTAGCTGATGTCCATCCATGCCTGGTCGATATTGACGCGCCAATCCACGCCCATCACGTCCCCGCCGGCGGCGTGCAACTCGCGGAAGAATCCGGAAGCGCCCGTGCCGAAATGGATCACCGGTACGCCGGTGGAGCGAACGCGCTCAATCAACGCCCTGGAATACGGCGCCACGTAACGGACGTAGTCGTCGGGGGACAAAGCGCCCACCCAGGAATCGAAAATCTGAATCGCCCGCGCGCCCGCTGCGACCTGCATGATCGCGAACGGCCCAAGCACGTCCACAATCTTGCCCATCAAGCGTCGCCACAGGGTTTCATCGTTGTACATCAGGCGCTTCGTCTGCAGGAAACTCTTAGACGGCCCGCCCTCGATCATATAACTGGCCAGAGTGAATGGCGCGCCCGTAAATCCGATCACGGGCACTTTTCCCGCCAACGCGCGCGTCACCAACTGAATCGACTCGCCCACATAGCCTAAATCATCCGTATTCGAAATCGAGAGCGAGTCAACGTCATTGGTCGTCCGGACGGGATTCTCGATATGCGGGCCTTCCCCGGCCCGGAACTCGAGCTTCAGTCCCATCGGTTCAATGGGCAGCAGAATATCAGCGAAAATAATCGCCGCGTCCACGTCGAGTATTTCTACCGGCTGCAACGTAACCTGGGCCGCCAGATCCGGCCGTTTGCAAATTTCGAGGATCGTGTGTTTCGACCGGATCTCCCGGTACGGTTTCAGATACCGGCCCGCCTGCCGCATAAACCAAACCGGACGGACGTCGGTTGGACGCCTTCGGCAAGCATCAAGAAATCGGCTGCTCATTGGAGCCACGCGCATTGGGCCTCCCCCCGATCCTCGCACAAAAATGCGCGAAAACCGGCCGGTAAATGTTTCGCCGCCCACTGGCGGCCTTGGATGTAGGTTGGTTTCGTCCACGCCTCGGAGTCAATCCCCCGGGGCGCCAAAACGGAGACGGAGTACATGCCCTGCGCCGGATAGCCGGTTCGCGGATCCATAATATGCGAATAAATTCGCTTTCCCGCCTGAAAAAACTTCTCGTAACTCCCCGAAGTCGACATCGATTCGTTCTTCAGGTACAACTCCGCCACGTGCCGCTCCGCCCGCTTCGGGTCCCGGATCACAACCTTCCAGCCGCGGGGCTCCTCCGGCGGTGTGTTTAGCCCGTACATCGAACTGCCTCCAGCGTTGATCAAGGCGCCTGAAACCCCTGCCTGGCGCAGGATCGTAGCCATCCGTTCCACGGCATACCCTTTGCCAATCCCGCCCGGATCGAGCTCGAGGCCGGCGTTCTTAAATCGGACTGTACGTGTGGTTGTCTGCAAAGAGAGATTCTTGTAGCCCGTCCGGGCCAGCGCGGCGCGCAGTTCCGACCGGTGCGGAATGCGGCCGGAACCCTTGTAGAATCCCCATACCCGCATCAGCGGCCCCACCGTGATGTCAAATGTGCCTTCGCTTTGTTCGCTGTACCGTATACATGCCGCCAGCAGGTCATACATTTCCTGGCTGACGGTCACGCCTCCGGCGGCTGCGCCTCTGTTCACTGCGCTCCATTCGCTCTCCGGCCGGTAGTTCGATAACAACCGGTCCAGGCGGCGAGCCTCTTCCAACGCCGTTTCAACAGCTGCCGCCAAATTTCCGCGGTCGCTGCCCCACGCTGTAATCGAAAAAGTGGAGCCCATGGCGTCCACGCTGGATTCGTAGCGGATCGGGGGTTCCGCCGCATAGGCCAACGCGGTCGCTAGTATCAACACTAGCATACGGACCGGTAATTTATGGCGAATACAAGGCGAAATCACGGTAAATCCGGAGTTTTCCAAGGCTTAGACATCTCGCTGCTTCTTCAACTTACCAATTCTCCCTAAACGGTGTCACTCTATCCGCTTGCCCTCTTCAGAAAAGCGTAGTTAACTATAGCTACTATGAATCCGTATAGTATCGTTTATACAATCGGCGCCGCCTTACTTCTAGTCGGTGGCTTTCACCGCCTCCAGGCCGCTCGTTCCCGCGAGCCGCTCAATCGCCGTCACGAAGGATGGCTCCTACTTGTCGGGATCCGGCTCTGCGGCCTTGCGGCGGCAGTCTCCCTTTATTATGGGTTCCGCGACCCGTCGCCCATATCTCCAAGCCTGCAATGGGCAGGGACGGTTACTTTCGCCGGTTCCGCCGCATGGCTCGCGTGGATGTTCATCTCCTTAGGACGAAATCTGACTGACACCGTGGTCACGCGCCGGGCCGCCGTTTTCGTTTCCCACGGCCCGTACAAATACGTACGAAATCCAATGTATATTGGCGTTTTGGCGGCCGGCTTGTCTCTCGCCGTTGTCCTGGGAAGTTGGCTTGTCGCGCTCTTTACCGTGGCCTGTTTTGTCCAACTCGCGATTCGGACGCGGATCGAGGAGCGCTTCCTGCTGGCCCGCTTCGGCGAAACATATAAAACCTACATGAGTGAAGTCGGACGCTTTTTGCCCTATATTCTCTGATACACTGGGTCGTTCCCGTTATCGACCGGCTTGGCTGGGAAGGAAGAGGTCCAGTTGAATGCGTGTTCACCTTATAAATCCGAGTGATGCTTCGTTTGGCATCGGCGTAATCACACCCCGTTGGCTTTACGTTTTGGCAGCCGCGACGCCTGCGAAGTACGGTGATCCGATCATCACCGACGAAACTTTGGAGCAGTTAGATCTGAACAACGTCCACGCAGGGGACATTGTGGGCATCGGCATCCATACGGGGAACGCTCTGCGGGGAATGCAAGTGGGCCGAAACTGCCGTGAGCGGGGCGCGATCGTGGTTTACGGCGGGGTTCATCCGACGCTTTATCCGGATGAGGCGCTGGAATTCGGTGCCGCGCATGTGGTGGTAAAAGGCGACGGGGATGTGATTTGGAGCAAAGTACTCGATGACATCGTGAACAACCGCGCTCAAAAGATCTATGACGGCGGCCGCATCTCAGGCAAGCAGTTCATCCCGGCCCGCTGGGATCTGGCAGGGCGCGACAAGTACATGTGGGCGTCCGTCCAGACTGTTCGCGGCTGCCCGAAGCATTGTTCGTTCTGTTCGGTTTGGCGCACGGACGGGCAGAAGCCGCGCCAGCGCGAGGCGGATGTGGTCATCGACGAAATCGTGCAACTCCGGCGTCTCGGATACCGCTTCATCGCTTTGGCCGACGATAATTTTTACCCGGTGACCATCACTGACATCCATTTGGCGGAAAAGCAAGGCAACGCGGCGCGTGTGGCCGAGCTGAAGGAGATTCGCGACGAGCGGTTCGACTTCATGGAGAAACTGGCCCTGCTGCCCAAGGACATGGTTTTCTTCACGCAGATTACGATGGAAGCGGGCGAGGACGTGGAGTTCCTGGTGGCAATGAAGAAGGCCCACATCCTCGGGGCGCTCGTTGGAGTGGAGTCGGTAACGGAAGAGGGCCTGAAGGCCGTTTTCAAGGACTTCAACAAAGCGGGCGACAGCTTGGCTGTGCGCCTGAAAACATTCCGCGCCCATGGCGTGCATGTTTTGGGGAGCTTCATTTTCGGGCTGCCCACGGATCGCGAAGACACGTTCGCCGCCACCGCCGCCCTCGCAAAAGCGGCCGATCTTACCTTTGCCCAGTTCGTCATGCTGACGCCATTCCCCGGCACGGTCGATTTTGAACGTTGGGAGAAAAGCCTCGGCGACAATGTGCCGAAAGTCCAGGGCATTCCGATCACGCGTTACTGGCTGATCCCGCATGAAGTGCGTCCGAAGATGTTTACGCCGCACCCGACGATGTCCTCAGAAGATCTTCGCACGCGGACGCAGGGCGTTTGGGATCAGTTTTATGATTTGAAAGAGATCTGGCAACGGTCAAAGTGCGTCCCGAGTTGGAAGGGTCGCATCGGGTTCGTGTTCATATCCAAGCTGTATCGGCAGATGTACGCGAACACCGGAATCTCCACCGATTCGGCTCGGCGCGTGCGGGCGACGCGAATGGCCCGCTGGCTAGCGATTCCGACACGTAGACTCTTCTCGGCCAAACCGATGCCGGAACTGCAATCCCCGGTTTCGGCGGCGCGCGCGGCGACGAGCCTGGTGTCGATCGGCGGCTAAAGAACTGACAGGGAGGACCACTCCCTAACGGTCGTGGCTCGGTCTGACGGGTGCCGGGTGGTGTGGCCCCTTCTGGCGCGTCATCGCTCGAACACGCTGGCCGTGGCTCGGTCTAGCGGGATTTTCGCAAAACCGGAAGGTTCACGGGCAAGCATGATTGGCCGCTGATGAACGCGGATCAACGCCGATAAGTGGACTGACCCCCTAAAGTGAGACACGCTGAAAGAACACACATTGCTTCGGCGCTCTCCAGAAATGATCCACTTGTGCTCAGTTAGAGTTGCCCACTCCATGCGCCGCGCCTTGGTCCGCAAGCCATAGGTGGGTAAGGCGTTATCATCCCCGGCCCGGCCGGGCTGACCGGTCAATTCTGGAGAGCATACCGG
>SHUN01000014.1 GCA_009697495.1 Bryobacterales bacterium
CCGCCTCTCTCCGTTCCGCGCCGGGCCAACCGGCATTGGCCGAGGCAAATCCGTTCTGCTTCTGATTCGTGTTCATTCTGATTTCCATTCTCGCCCTGCTCAGTAATTAAGACCGGGGATAGTGTCTCAGCTATGTTGGCACGGAGGGGCCGGCGGCCTTCGCATGGCCCGCCGGCTCGCTCCATACGTTGCGCGTGGATGATTCGACAGCGAACGGCGTGGAACTGCGCTTTGGCCGTTGGAGCGACTTCGGCACGCGGGAACACACCGTGACGGCGACGACGGAAACGACCGTATATACAGTACACATGCGGCGGCTCTTTCGGCTCCCATTGACGGCGAATCCGGCGGCTGGAGGACGCCTGCGCATTCACCCTGAGCCCGAAAACGGCCTCACGCCGGAAGGGCAGCGAGTGGAGTTGCAGGCGGAACCCGCGCCAAGCTTCGCGTTCACCAACTGGAGCGGCTTCGGATTCTTCTCCACGCACGGCAGCGCCAACCCGATTCGATTCACGCTGAATTCTCCGCAAGTGGCGTACACCGCCGGATTTTCGACGAGCGCGCTGACAACGGTGACCACGATCCCGCCGGGCCTGCGGATACAAGTGGACGGAACCGCCTCCACGTCGCCGCGCCAATTCGTATGGGCCGCCGGAACCCGGCACGAAATCAACATCGAAGCAGCGGGGCAGACGACGCTGGGCGGCGGGGCAATGCATGATTGGCGGGCATGGAGTGACGGCGGCGCGCAAGGGCATTCGATAACGGCGGTCGCCGGGGGCGCCACGATCACAGCCGAATTCGACTCGCGCTATCAGGTGCTGACGGCGGCAACGCCCGCAGCCGGCGGCCGGGTGGTGTTGGACCCGCCGCCGGTGGACGGCTATCTCCCTGGAGGCCCGGCGGTGACCGCAACGGCGGCGCCAGAGAACGGCTATGCGTTCGCGGGATGGGGCGGCAATCTGCCTGGAGGCGAAGCGCGGAAGAGCTTCCCTGTCGATGGGGTTGTGGACCTGCGGGCTCGGTTCGCGCAACCGGGCGTGCTGACCGCGGCGGGCCTGGTGAATGGCGCCACGTTTTTCTCAGGCGCGATTGCTCCGGGCGAGATTGTTACGCTGTTTGGCCTGGCCTTAGGACCGGACGAACTGGTAGGGCTAACGCTGACAGCCCAGCGGCGAGTGGCAACGGCGGCGGGCGGCGTCCGCGTGCTGTTCGACGGGACGGCAGCGCCGGTGCTGTATGCAAGCTCCGGGCAAGTGGGGGTGATTGTGCCGTTCAACGTAGCGGGAAAAACGGCGGTTCGCGTCCAGTTGGACAATGGCGGACGGCTAACGAATCTGTTGACGATGAATGTCGCGGCGGCAGCGCCGGGGTTCTTCACGGCAAACTCGTCGGGGCGAGGCGGCGGGGCATTTTTGAACGAGGACGGCGGGCTAAACACGGAGGCCAGTCCCGCGGAGCGCGGATCGATCGTGGTTTTATACGCAACGGGGTTGGGCGTGATGCGGCCGGCAATGAGCGATGGCGAACTCGCCGGAGCGCCTTACGCGGAACCGGCGACGCCATACAAGGTGCGCATTGCCGACCGCGAATGCGAAGTGCTTTATGGAGGGGCCGCGCCGGGCTTAGTGGCTGGGCTGATACAGCTTAACGTGCGGGTGCCGGCCGATATCGCGCCCGGCGTGGTGCCGGTTTCTTTGGAAGTGGATGGGGCGCGTAGTACGCGGATGGTGAGTGTGGCGGTACGCTGAGGGCCGCGCCGGCGCCGGCAAAAGCTCACCTTCCGCAGCCCGCGGACCGTGAGTGTGGCGGAACGCAGAGAGGCGCGCCGGCGTCGGCATAATCTCACCTTCGCACAGCGCAGTACGCGGATGGTGAGTGTGGCGGTACGCTAGTAGGTTCGTGAAGACTATTGGAATTATCGGCGGCGGGATTATCGGATTGGCGACGGCGTACCGTTTCGGGCAGCGAATGCCAGGGCGGCGCGTGATCGTCTTCGAAAAAGAGGGGGGCGTCGGGCGGCATCAGACGGGCCATAATAGCGGCGTGCTGCACGCCGGGCTGTATTATAAGCCCGGCTCCAACAAGGCGCGGCTGGCGGTGGAGGGCATTCGGCAGATGGTTGCGTTTTGCGGCGAAAACGGTGTTAAACATGAGATCTGCGGGAAATTAGTGGTAGCGGCGACGGAGGAAGAGGTGCCGCGCATGATGGATCTCTATGAACGCGGAAAGGCGAACGGACTGCAAGGGATCCGCGTGCTGGATGGCGACGGGATGCGGGAAATTGAGCCGCATGTGGGCGGTGTGCGCGCGCTGCGCGTGCCGGAGGAAGGGATTGTCGATTATGCGGGCGTTTGCGCGGCGTTGGTGCGGAAGATCATCGAACAAGGCGGCGAGGTGCGGACGTCAGCCGGCGTAACGGGGCTGCGGGAATCGCCACAGGGTTGGACCATTGAAACGGCGAACGGCGCCAGTGACGTTGACTTTCTTGTGAACTGCGCGGGGCTCCACTGCGACCGCGTGGCGGAGATGGGCGGGGTGGCGCGGGAGATGCGCATTATACCATTTCGCGGTGAGTATTATTTGCTGCGTCCGGAACGGCAACACTTGGTGCGGCACTTGATCTACCCGGTGCCGGATCCGTCATTTCCATTCCTGGGCGTGCATTTCACGAGGCTGATTCATGGCGGGGTGGAAGCGGGGCCGAACGCGGTACTGGCGTTCGCGCGGGAAGGATACTCGAAGCGCGATTTCGTGGCCGCGGATTTGTGGGACGCCTTGAGCTTTCCGGGACTTTGGAGATTTCTGGCGCGGTATCCGGGTGTGAGTTTGTATGAAATTCGGCGGTCGTTCAGCCGGAAGCTGTTTTGCGAGTCGCTGCGGCGGCTGGTGCCGTCGATTGCGGTTGACGATATTCATCCGGGCGGCGCGGGCGTGCGGGCGCAATCGATGCTGCCCAATGGGGATCTGGTGCAGGACTTCCTGTTCGCCGATCGGCGGCGGGCGCTGCATTTGCTAAACGCGCCGAGTCCGGGCGCGACGGCGTCATTGGCGATTGGCGAAGAGGTTGTGGCGCGGGTGGAGAAGTTCGCCTAAAGCGCCAACATCCTCGACAAGGCATTGAAGACGAGGATGACGGCGGGTCCGAGTGTGACCAGCAAGATTGCCGGGAATATAAGAAAGAAAATGGGGAACACCAGCTTCACGCTGACTTTCCGCGCTTGCTCCTGCGCCGATTGCCGCATGCGCGTGCGCAGAAAGCGGAGTTGATTGCGGAGCGCGACGGCAAGGCCGGTGCCGAAGCGGTCGCCGTCAATGAGGACCTGCGCGATGCGTTTAATCTCCGGCTCTGCGTTGCGTTCGACGAGTCCGCGCAGCGCCTCCTGCCGGCTCCGGCTGGCGAGCATTTCCATCAGAACGAGATGGAACTCCTCGGCGAGTTCGGGGTGGCTCCTGTTGAGTTCTCTGGCTGTCTCGGAGATCGCGGAGTCGATCGATTGGCCGGACTCCAAGCTCAATATCATCAACTCGAGCGCTACGGGGAGCGAGCCTCGGATCTTTAGGTCCCGGCGTCTGTGAGTGGAGCGCAGGACGCGGTCCGGCAGCAGATGACCGATGCCGGCGCCGGCGATGAGGGCCATGATCACGCCGGCGGGATCGGCGGAGGCGATCAGCGAAATGAGCGTGATCAAACAGACCAGGACCAGGATTGTCGCGGCTTTGATGCCAAAGAACGTAGCGAGCGCGTCGGGGTGGCGATGGCCCGCGCTGCTCAGCAGTTGGCGATAATGATCGGCGTGCCGGGAGCGTTTAGGAATAACGGCGCCGAAGTTTTTGAGTGTGTCTTTTATTGATTGGGCGGGGAATGAATCCGCGTGCGGCTGATCCATCGCCGCTGTGCCGTCGCCCCGGTTCATGAAGATGTAGCCGAGCCCGGTGACGCAGCCCATCACGACCACGAAGAACCCAATGAAAACCGGCAGTTCTGTCATGTTTTCCTCACACGCGGATGCTCACGATGCGCTGGATCACAAAGTGCCCGGCGATGACGAAAACAATGGCCGCGCCGATCATCGTTGGGCCGAGCGGATGTTCGACGAGAGCGAGCAGGTAATCCGGACTAGTGAGGTAGAGCATGCAGGCAATGCCGAACGGCAAGATGGTCAACACGCCGCCGGTCATGCGTCCGTGGGCCGAGACCGCGCGCACTTCGCCGCGCAGGGAGACGCCGTCGCGAACGGTCTCCGCCAGATTCTCAAGCACCTCTGTAAATCGGCCGCCGGAGCGGTTACTCATCAGCGCCGCCGCGACGAACAGCCGGACCTCAAGAATCGGTACGCGTTCCGAGAATTTCTCAAGAGTGACTTTCCACGGCATGCCGAGGCGGCGCTCATCGCGAATGCGGCGAAACTCCGGCCCCAGCGGCGCGGCCAGTTCACCGGCGAGAATCTCAATCGCCCCTTGTAATGGATGGCCGGCGCGCATAGCCCGCGCGAGGCTCTCCAGCGCGTCGGGGAACTGCCCTTCGAAGCGATCCATCCGCCGTTGGCGCTGCCTTGTCAGATACAGATACGGCAGACTGGCTCCGCCCGCGAAGGCGGCCAGTGACGAGCCCGCAGGCAGCCACCGCACGTTCATCACCAAGGCCGCGCCGATACTCCCCAGCAGTAGCATCATCGCGGCCACGCGTCCGACTGACCAGCGGAGACCGGCGTCGTCCAAAATGCGCCGTAGGTGTTCAATGACGTTTAGCTTCTGCAGCAGCAGTTCCAAAACGCTGATGGAACTGTGCTTCGGGTCGCTGAGCAGTACCGATTCCTCGCCAGCTTCGGGCGTCAATTCCGGTTGGGCATCCTGCTGGGCGCGCAGCCGGCTCTGAACGAACGCGGTAATGAGGACCGCCGTGGCCGCCGCCAGGAAAGTCGTAACGAAGAAGAGGATTGCGATCACTGCCGCCACGGCTGTCTCCTATTCCTGCCGCGCCGCCGCTAATCGCGGCGTCACAACCAGCAGTAATTCATTCCCGGCCGGCTGCGGCACGGGCGATTGGAACAGCTTTTCGATGAGCGCCGGGGTCGAAGCGTCCCGTTCGAATCCGGCCACCAGTACCGATTGCCCCTCAGCTACATGTAAGTCGGCCGAGAACCGCCGGTGACTAGTCCCGCCGCTCTGCGGCAACGTCAACTCGGGGCGTACGCGCACCCGAAGTAAGCCGTTTCCGGCGCCCTGTGGCGTTAACCCGAGCCGCAGATCGTATTCATTCCGTCGCGTCCCGCCGGCTTGCAGCGAAACCTCCTGGAATTGCCCTGAATCGACACTTTCGGTGGACAAAACCCGCAGCGACTTCGATTGCTCCAACGACTCGATCTTCCAATCGGCCGGCAACAGGCCGATGCGAACGGCACCGTTTCCGCCCGCCGCCAGTCCGGCGCGGGATCTGATTTCGCGAACGGTATCCGCCGCCGCCGCCATCCTAACCTGGAAACTCACTCGCGGACCAGCCGCCGGCCCGGCCACGGAAGCGCCTCGTACCGCCAAACGGGCCGGGGCCCCGGGCGGCTCTTCCTTGTCGTCGGCATTCCGCAACACGATCCGCACTTTGGCCGCCGAATCCGCCAGCGCCACTTTTTCTACATCGCGCGCCGGCACCAGGAGGTTTAGCACCGTTACCGGCGATGGCTGCGGGTTCGTGTCGGCAAGGACGTTTAATACTTCCACATTGGAAAGGAGCGTCCGTACCATAGATGCAGTTGTGTGCTGCAGTTGAATCGATTGCACGTCGATGCGATTCCCTGGGCGCAGATACGGCACCAGTCCGGTCGAATCGGCCACCCGAATCGAAATCGCGCGCATTCCGTTCGGAATCGTCAGTCCCAAGGCGCCTTTGCTTCCGGCCAGTCCGCCCGCGACCACTGACTCATTGGCTGCCAGCTGCTTTATCACGGTCCGGCCCACGACTTCTTCAACGCTCCCAAACGCGCCTTCCGGACGCGTCGGCCCCGCAGGCTGCAATCGAACGTCGGCGGCGGTCAGCACCTGGCCCCGGTTAATGGCCCGAGCTACCACCACCACCCCGGCCAAATTAGCCCGAGGCGCCTGCGCCGCGCCGCTGATCCTGTCAACAAATAGTCCGTAAAACACGCCGGTTGCCGCAATCGCGACCACGAAGGCGATGCCGAGAAATGGAAATAAGTTACGTTTCATTGGAGTCCGCAACTTCATTCAAACATGGAACTCCGGCGTAACGAATCGAGCATAGACACTATACGCGACGGGTAAGAACCTTACTGTTTAGCCGGGGATTTTACGTAGACGAACCGCTGCTCGATCTCGCCTTTTGGCGTCGTTGCCGTTCGGAAGATGGTCAGGACCCGACCGCCTTCCTCCAACTGCCACTGGTCCACGGTCTTGATTTCGGTCCCCTGCACCGTCGTTTTCGCCTTCACATGCAGCGCCGGACCACGCCACGCCGTCGTCGAAACCACGGGATTGCCCCGCACGGTGTTCTCCGCCTCTTTGCCTGAAATGTCGAGAGTGTACGCGCTTGTCGAAGATCCCCGCGAGTCCGCCAGCGTCGATTGCACCGCCAATTTGGCTTCGGTCTGCTTGACGTTCATCACCAGCGATTGCGGCGGTTTGGCTGCGCCGAAATCGCTCCTGGCGACGGCCAGTTCCCAGGATCCGGAGAAATCCGCGGCGAGCAGGACCAATTGGAACAACATGCCATGAGGGTAGCAACAAAGCCCCGCGGCTGTCTCTCCGGCTTACGCCTTAGATTCCGCGGGCTTCGGGGCCAGGAATATTTTGTAAACGACCGCGCCTAACGCCACGGTTGCCAACGCCGTCATCGAGACCGACGGGCGCAACAACAAACCCGACACAGCCACCCACGCGCCGCAGACGAGGAAGAACACAGGCAGGAGCGGCCATGCAAAGCTCACCACCGGAAGCGTGCGCCACCCCGGCCGCTTTCGGAGTACGAAAAGCGAAGCCACCGCCAACGCCGCGAACGCGTTTAACAGGAACCCGACGTAGAACATCAGATCGCGGAACGGCGTCAGGCACATGAAGACCGCGCACACGCCTTGCATCGCAATCGAGGCCACCGGCGTGCGCCACTTCTCGTGCACATGCGCGGCGGCGGGGAAGAAGGCCCGATTCTTGGCCATCGCGTAATAGACCCGCGGCCCGATCGTCACCAGCGCATTGACAGATGCCAACAAACCAGCCGCCATCAGCACGCTGAACAAGGAAGCGCCATCCACGCCGAAAAGCCGTTCCGACGCCTGCGAGCCGACGCGCAAGACGCCTTTCATCTGTTCCAGCGGCGTCGCGTAGATATAGAGCAGGTTCAACAGTCCATACAGAATGGCCACAAAAACGGTGCCAAGCGTCAGCGCCCGAGGCAGCGTCTTCTCCGGCTCCCGGAGTTCTTCAGCCACATAGGTCGCCGCGTTCCAGCCGGAATAAGCGACGAAAATGAATATGAGGCTGGTGGCGAACTGCTCCCAAATGGGGGCGGTGGAAGTGCGCACGGCATGCTGCGAAAAATTCGACCAATCGCCCTTTCCCACCGTGAAGCCCAACACGAGGAACCCGGCCAAAACGGCCAATTTCAAGGCCGAGAGCACGTTCTGCACGCTGCTCACGAACTGAATGCCGAAGAAGTTGACCACCGTGAAAACCGCAATCAAAGCGCTCGCCGCCAGTTGTGCCGGGCCAATCTCCAGCGGTCCGACAGACATCGTATTGGTCGATTTCAAGATCGGAAAAACGTAGCTCAAATACTCCGAGAACGCCAGCGCGGCCAGGGCCACCGGCGCCGAGAAGCCGGCAAAAAACGACACCCAGCCGTCCATGAACCCCCAAGTCGGGCCATAGGCTTCGGTGAGGTAGACATACTCGCCTCCGGAACTGGGAAAGTTGATCCCCAGCTCGGAATAACAGAGCGCGCCGGCGAGCGCGATCAACGCGCCGACGCCCCAAATGGCGATCACCAGCCACGGGTCGCCCAGGTCGCCGGCGAGGAAGCCGGTGGTAGTGAAAATGCCGGTTCCAATCATGTTGGAAAAAACCAGCGCCGTGGCGCTCAGCAGGCCGATCTGACGGAGCAGTCCCTTTGCCGGCGTGGAAAACGATTGGGTGGAAGAAGCCATGAAGTCGCGTTGTGTCTATCCTAGCGGAGTTGCCGGCGGATTAGTGCAACAGCGGAGGACGGGGCGCGGAATCATGGCGCGGAACCTGGTCGTAAATCTGCCAAACATCGGAGCAAACGGAGTCCCAACTGGTGCGGCAGGCGGACTCCCGCGCCTCCCGGCGCAGGCTTGGCAGCCTTGTCGGATTCTCCAGCAGTTGCACAACGCTGCGGATGAAATGGGCGTCGGAGCGGGCGATGTAGCCATTCACTCCCGATTCAATCAGGTAGCGCGGACCGCCCTGATCCCGCACGACAGCCGGCACGCCGCACGCCAGCGCCTCCTGGACAGCCGATCCATATGTGTCGGTGCAGGAGGGATAGACGAACAGATCCATGCTGGCATAGGCCTCGGCCAGCGGTTCGCCATCCAGGAAGCCGGTGAACTCGGCGCGACGCAGACGGCGGGTCAGGTAACTCCGCTCAAAGCCGTCGCCCACAATCAGGAAGCGGTGATTCCCGGCCGGCAACTGCTTCTGCAGATCCACCAGCAGACGCACGTTCTTTTCGGGCTGCAGGCGCCCGGCGAAACCCAACGTGAACGCCCCGTCCTGCCGGAAGCGTTTGGCCGGATGGAACAATTCGGTGTCGACGCCGCGGGGCATCAGATGGACCGGCTTGCCGGTCCTCTCGCTCAGCATCCCCACCAGGTCCGGGTTGGGCGCGAACAGAGCGGAAGCGAGTTTATAGAACAGCGCCACGCCTTCCAGGGCGCCGCGCTCGGTGAGCAGTGTGACGAAATCGGTGTAGGCTTTCGGCAGAAAGCTGAACAACGGATGGTCAAGGATAATTTGCAGACGATGGGACGCCAGCTCGTGTAAGTTGTTGTGCCAACTGGCTAGCAGCGGGATGTTGAAATGATAGGCGAAATAGACGCCCATCAGCCCGATATCGCCGGGGCCGGTGACGTGAATCACATCCGGTTTGAAGCGGCGCAGGGCGTTCCGGACGCGCAGCAGATGACGCCCCAGCAACGGATCGAACGAGAGATCCTTATCCACTGGAATCGAGGTCGAGCCACGGCGAAGCTCCAGTCCCGCTGTGGGCGCGTCACCGGTATACTTAGTCACTTCCCCGCCCCGGATACATAGGAACGGCATCCCGGTCCGGCGGGCGTAGGAGTCGAGTTCCCTGCTGGTGCGCGCCATCCCGTTCACTTCGTGAAAGGAATCGGCAAAATAGGCTACACGTACGGCTGGCACATTGAACTCCGCGCCTGTGAAGGCGCCGCCATTATTATAAAGGTTTCATCCGTGCTTGTGGGGGTGGAAAACCGGTTCGAGGCCGTTCATGGACAGGCGCTGGTCGATGGCCGCTTCCACGATCTCCACTTCTTCGGCGTCTAAGCCGCCGGCGAGGTCGAAAATCTTCTTGTAAAGCCCCTTGGCGCGCCCGCGGCTCACTTCCCCCGGGCAACTGAGCGCATAGGCGAACAGGGCATGTTCCCGAGCGTCGGGATCCTCGAAGAGTTTTTCCAACTTCCCGGCCGCGTGGCCCACGCCCAGGTAGCCGGTGCCCCAAATCGCTTGGCGCTGCACTTCCCTGTCCTCGTCTTCCAGGTGGGGGGTAAAGAATTCGGAGAAGCGCTTATCGAGGCTGTGCCACATGGCCTTTAGGGCCAGCGCGCGCGTCTGGGGATCCTGATACAACTCCTCCAGCCCGGCAACCAACTCCTCAGTGATCACGCCTTCGGCCAACGCGCAGGCGGCGCCGGCTCGCTCCAGCGCGGGCGCTTCGGTATCGGCGAATTTATCTTCCAGCTTCGCCCGGATTTCAGGGTCCTCAATCACTGCAGCGAGGGACTGCCAGGCCTGCGCGCGCACGGTGACGTCGGGGTCCGATTCGGCCAGCGCGACGACCTTGGCCAGGTCATCGGCGTCCAACTCCTCATTGCCCAGACTTTCCACGGCGTGGCGGCGAATTTCGGCGTCGGGGTGTTCCAGATAAGCGAGCATCTCCACGGGTTCCAGGAGGTCAAACACCGGCGAGGCGGTTTCCGGGAAGTAGGCGTAAATATCGAAGGGGGGCGGCGCATCGGGCACCGTCACGGCGCTCAACTGGTCGAGGGCAAACTCTAATTCATGTTTGTCGTGGGCATACGATTCGGACTCGGCGTCGAGGGTGGCGATGCGCGCCTCCAACGGCGCCCGGAATGACTCCTTGCCGTAGAGACTGATATTGATCGCGGCGTCGGCGGGGTCCAAGGCCAGCCGGGCCTCCAGCAGCGCTTCGATGCGTGGATCGTCAACGCGCAACCCGGCCAGCAGGAATTCGACATTCGATTGCGCCTCCGGCTCGGCGTCGGCATGCAACGCGAGCAACGGATCGATGGCGGCCGCGCCGAGTTCGGCCAACGCCTCGTAGATATCGCTCGGGTCGTTGTCATCGGCGTCATGGAGCAGATCGATATAGACCTGTATCCCGGCGGTCGAACGCAGGGCGCGGAGGAGATGAAAGATCTCCGCGCTCAAATCGATCCGCACCTCTTCATCCATATCCATGTAGAAGGCGATCAGGGCTTGCGCCGTCTCCTCCGGATCACGCGCCAGGATGGCGGCGACCCAGGCGTGGTCCGTGCCAATACGGCCCAGCGAGGCTTCTGAGAGAAGCTCGTCGAGTGTCGTTTCGGCGTAGCGATCCGGAGTGAGTAACATGGGTGTTCCTTTTGTTAGTTGGTGTTAGTGGCTATCGGAGAATAATGTTGCCATCCGGCTGGACCGCTTGCTGACGCGCGCGGCTCGGTAACGGCACGGATCGGTAACGACTTCCGAGCCGCGACCGTGAGGGAGCGGTTGAAGATGTTGCTTCACGACAAGCCCTTAGTAAGTGCTGCGGCCGCCGGAGGCGTCGTAAGTCTGGGCCGTGACAAAGCTGCAATCGGGGCTGGCGAGAAAGTGAACGACGGCGGCGATTTCTTCCGGCTCGCCGGTGCGGCGCATGGGAATTTTATCGGTCATGTACTTAACCTGCTCCGGCGTCAACTGGTCCAACATCGGCGTGCGCACGACGGCCGGGGCCACGGCGTTCACGCAAATCCCGTCGGTGGCCACTTCTTTCCCGAGCGATTTCGTGAAGCCGATGACGGCCGCCTTTGTCGCCGAGTAAGCGGTCATGTTCGGATTCCCGTCCTTGCCGGCCACGGAGGCGATGGAGACAATGCGGCCGTATTTGTTCTCGCGCATGTGGCCGATGACGGCTTTGCAGCCGTTCCAGACGCCGTCCATGTTGACGCGAATGCAGTTGGTCCAATCGCTGTAATCCTGCTCCCAGAGCGGGGCGGCTTTGCCGGCGACGCCGGCATTATTCACCAAAATATGAATGCGCCCGGTCTTGGCGATGACCGCAGCCCAGGCCGCTTCGACGGAATCCCAATCGGAAACGTCCACTTGCAGCGCAAACGCGCCAGGGATGGTCTGGGCCGCAGCTTCGGCGGACTCGCGGTTCCTGTCGGCAATGGCGACGGTGGCGCCGGCCGCGGCCAGGCGGCGCGAAATTGCCAGGCCGATGCCGCTCGCTCCGCCAGTGACGATGGCGGTCTGCCCCGTCAGATCAAAGTAAGCCATAAGTTATCTCCAATGAGTAAGTCAGTGTGACAAAACGGCCCGCCCGCGGGATGCGCGAGGCGGGCCGTCGAAATGAGCATCGCTTCCGGAAGTTAGCCTTCCTTAACGACGTTGACCTTGATATCGACCGACACCTCGCGATGCAAACGGATGGTGACCGTGTGCTCGCCGAGTTGTTTGATCGGATCGTGAAGAATGATCTTCTTTTTGTCGATGTGGAACTTCTTCTCTTCCAGTCTGGCGACAATATCGGCGCTGGTGACAGAGCCGAAGAGCTGATCGTTCTCGCCCGCTTTTTGAGCGATTGTGATTTCGACCGGTGCCAGCAGTTTGGCCAGTTCCGACGCCTCGGAAGCTTCCTTGGCTTCGCGGCGGAGGGCGGCCTGGCGTTCCTGTTCGACAATTTTCTTGTTGGCGTCCGTGGCGGCGACCGCAAGCCGTTTCGGCAGCAAAAAATTACGCGCAAAACCCGGGGCGACATTGACCATTTGGCCGCGCAAACCGAGTTTTTCGATGTCTTCTCTTAAGATGACTTCCATGATGGACTCCTCGAATTCCGGATGGGCAGTACTAAGCCGCCGTTGAGAATGGCAGCAATGCGATATTCCGGGCCTGTTTGATAGCCCCGGTCAGCAGCCGCTGGTGAATGGTGCAAACGCCGGAAATCCGGCGCGGCGTGATCTTGCCTTTTTCAGAAATGAAGGCGTTCAGAAACTTCGTTTCCTTATAGTCGATGTAGTCGATCTTCTCGACGCAGAAACGACAGACTTTCTTGCGGCGGAAAAACTGTTTTTTGCCGCCGGCCAGGGCCTTATCCCCACCCGTGGGGCGCTGCGAGGCAGCGATCGGACGACCACCTTTGGTCTCAGCCATATATATATCCTTTTTTGACCTTTCCTGTTAGTTCTCAGCGGCTTCAGGAGCTGCGGCGGTTTCGGGAGCTGCGGCGGTTTCGGGGGCTGCGGCGGTTTCGGCAGCGGGGGCGGCGGTTTCGGCGGCGGTTTCAGCGGTTGGCGATGGCACACCGGGAGCGGGAGCGCCCGGAACGGCACCGGTCGACGGAGGAGGCACGCCTGGCAATGCGCCTGGAACGGCGGGCGCGGTCATTTGCGGCTTGCGGGCGGCGCGCTTTTCGCGGCGTTTCTGGCGCTTGACGACGCGTTTCATGCGCTCGTCCATGCGCACGGTGATGAACTTCATTACCATGTCAACCACGCGGAGGCGGCGTTCCAATTCGCGTATGGCTGTGGCGCCGGCGGAAAAGGCAAGCAGGATATAAATGCCTTCCGTCTGGCGGTTGACGCGGTAGGCGAGCTTGCGCACGCCCCATTTGTCGGTTTTGTCAATTTTCCCGCCGCTGGCCGTGATGATGCCGGAGAGCTGCTCGAGCAGCGCGTCGACTTCCACATCGGTAGCGGCAGTGTTGACGATGAACAGTTGTTCGTAGGTTCTCATTGTTCCTCGTTTGCACCTTGGGCGCGACGATTGTGAATCGTCATGGCCTTTTCGACGCCTTCGGTGATGATGGTTTCGACGGCCTGGAGCGATTGCTCCAGGATCGATTCCAAGGTTTCCATTTGCGCTTTCCGGATTTTGGAGAGCACATAATCTTTCATTGGATGGCCGGTTTTTTGAAGTTCGGGACGAATCCCTAACCGGACACGGATGAAATTTTCGTTACCAACGCTGCGAATGATGGAAGAGACGCCGTTATGACCACCGGCTGAACCCTTCAACCGGATTCGCAGCGAGCCCCAGTCGAAGGCCAATTCATCGTAGATGAGAATCAGCCTTTCGGGCGGGAGCATGTATTTTTGCAGGAGTGGCTGAATCGATCCGCCACTCAAATTCATAAAGGTTTGCGGTTTGGCCAACAGTGCGGGCTGCCCGGCGACAACGCCGACGCCCACCAGGGCCTTGCACTCCGGCCGGGAGATGCGGATATTGGTCCGCGCCGCCAACCGTTCAATGGCCAGGAAGCCCAGATTGTGATAGGTCTGCTCATATTCCGGTCCCGGATTTCCGAGTCCGGCAATGAGCCAGGACGGCCCGCCGGCAATCTGCGCTTCCACAGCCACTATTCACTATTTCTTTTTCTTGTCGGCAGGGGGAGCGGCTTTCTTATCCCCGGCGGCGGGGGCGGCGGCGGCTGGCGCCTTGGCCTTGCCTTTGGCGACTTCGGGTTCGGCAACCACAGCGGCGGCGGCCTCTTCGGCGCGCGGAGCGATGACGTGGACCAGTACGGAGTCGGAGGGCGAAATCAGGCGCATCGACGCGGAGAGCTTGAGGTCGCCGGCGCGCACAGCCTGATTGACGTTGAGTTCAGTCACGTCGACGTCGAAGGCGGCGGGAATTTCGTTGGGGAGACATTCGATGGTCACTTCGCGGTTGATGACCTCGATCATGCCGCCGCCGATCTTCACGCCGACCGATTCCCCTCTGGTGTGGACGGGAACGTCGACCTTGAGGACCTTTTCCAAATCGATCCGGAGCAAATCGACGTGCATCAGATTGCCGCGGACCGGATGGTGGAGCCAATCGACGACCATCACGGCCTCGGCCGCGGCATCGCCAACGGCCATGTCGAAAATGGTGTTGTGTCCGGTATCGGAGTGGAGGATCTTATTGACCTCCTTCGGGCTGACGGAGACGGCGACCGGATCCTTTCCGGTGCCGTAAATAATCGCGGGCATCAGACCGCTAACCCGCAGCCGGCGGGCTTCGTTCTTACCGCGGGCGGGGCGGGCGGTGGCGGCGATGGTAATATCTTTTCTCATACTGACCTCAAAGTGAAACGGATTGAATTGAACTTGGCTGTCTAGACGAAGAGTCCGCTAACGGACGTAGCCTCGTGGATGGATCGAATGGCCTGGGCCAGCAGCGGCGCCACCGACAGCGTTTGAATGCGGTCGCAGCTCTGGGCCTCTTCCTTCAGCGGAATCGAGTTACTGAAGATGACCTTGGTAAGGCGGGAATTCTGAATGCGCTCGATCGCCGGTCCACTGAGGACGGCGTGCGTGGCGCAGGCGGTAACGGCGGCCGCTCCGGAAGCGAGCAGGGCTTCGGCGCCCTTCACGAGCGTTCCGGCGGTATCAATGATGTCGTCGATGATCAGGCAGTGGCGGTCGCGGACTTCGCCGATGACGTGCATGACTTCGGCGACGTTCACTTCTTCGCGGCGTTTGTCGATGATGGCAATCGGCGCCCGCAATCGTTTGGCAAAGGCGCGGGCGCGTTCCACGCCGCCGGCGTCCGGGGAGACGATCATCAAATTATCGAAAGCCTTCTCCCGGAAATATTCGACCAGCACGGGCGCGGCATACAGATGGTCGACCGGTATGTCGAAAAAGCCCTGGATCGGGGCCGCGTGGAGGTCCATGCAAAGGACGCGGTCGGCTCCGGCGCGTTCGATGAGGCTGGCGACGAGCTTGGCGGAAATCGGTACGCGCGGCTTGTCTTTCCGGTCCTGCCGGGCATAGCCATAGTAGGGAAGAACGGCGGTGATCCGGTCGGCGGAGGCGCGCTTCAAGGCGTCGATCATCATGAGCAGTTCCATGAGATGGCGGTCCACCGGATTGCAGGTGGGCTGAATGACGAAGAC
>SHUN01000015.1 GCA_009697495.1 Bryobacterales bacterium
CGCTATGAATACGCCACGCCGCAATGGGACGCCGGGAACAAGCTCTCGAACTTCGATCCCATTTCGCGCAAACTCATCCCCGCCAAGTCCGGTGGCATCGCCGATCGCTCACAGGTGAACCCCGATCGCAACAACTGGGCCCCGCGTCTCGGCTTGGCCTATTCGCTCAATTCGAAGACCGTCGTCCGCAGCGCTTACGGCATCTCGTACATTCACTTCAATCGCGCCGGCGGCGGTAATATCCTCGGTATCAACGGCCCGCAAGTTGTCATCGCCGCCATCGCCCAGCGCCCCACTGAGGCCACGTTCCGGCCCACCCAGGCCGGCTATCCGGCCGGACTCACCGATCCCGATAAGTTCAACGCGCTGCTCTCGAATATCTCGTACATCCCGCGCGAATCGCCCACCGGCTATCTGCAAAACTGGTCGTTCTCGGTTCAGCGTGAAATCGCGAAAAACACCGTCGTCGACATCGGCTACGTCGGTAACGTGTCCAACCATCTCGTCATTTTCGCCGACTTCAACGAAGCCCGCCCCAACCGCGCCGGCGAAAATCTTTCCATCCAGGCGCGCCGCCCCAACCAGGGCTTTAGCGCCATCACCGTCACCTTCCCCTCCGCCCGCGCCAACTACCACTCCTTGCAAGCTCGCTTCGAACGTAAGTTCACCAACGGCTTCTCGCTTCTGAACTCCTTCGTCTACTCGAAGGCCATCGACACGACGGGCCAGGCGCTGGAAGCCCAAGGCGGCTCCGGCGGCCGTTCCAGCCCGCAGAGCTTCTACAATCTGGCCGCCGAACGGGCGGCTTCGGACTTCGATCAGAAATTCAACAACACCACGGCCCTTATCTACGAACTCCCTTTTGGCAAGGGCGGAAAATGGATGTCCGGCATCCCAACGGCGGCTGACTACGTCATCGGCGGTTGGCAACTCAATATTATTAACAGCCTTTGGACCGGCCAGCCCGTCAATCTCAGCTACAATCCGGCCGCGAACTTCCTGGTCTCTCAGACGCTGCCCGATTGGCGAGGCGGCATTAGCTATCGCCCTAATGTCACCGGCGACATCATGGTTCCCAAGGGCCAGCGCAATCAGGACAACTGGATCGACCCGGCGAAAGTAGTGATCCCCACCGATCCCAGCCAGCCCTTCGGCAACGCCGGCCGCAACATCGCCCGCCGCCCCGGCCTCGCTCAGGCCGACATCGGTATCCAAAAGTCATTCCCGTTGAAATTCCGCGAAAACGTTGCGCTGCAATTGCGCGCCGAATCCTTCAACGCCTTCAATCGCACCAACTTCGCCAATCCGCAAATGAACCGTTCCAACGCGGGTTTCGGGCAGATCCGTTCCACGTTCCCGGCTCGGCAAGTCCAGTTCGCTTTACGGCTGTCGTTTTGATTCCGTAATCGCCGGGCACTGCTGGTTCGGCTTCAGCGTGTGGGACTTGCAGGCTCCGCGGTAACGGCAGCCCCTTTCCGCTCGCGACCGCGGAGCCCCCAACTGGATTCGCGTCGAGCCGCGCACCGCCGCCTCGCCGCGGCTGGTTGTTAAACATCGGCATTCAAACTTTCCGGGCAAACCGCGCATCGCCTGAGGCTGAAGGCGCGCGAATTCCACTGGCGGCGCAGGACCAGCAACGCCGCGGACCGCCAGTGGCTGAAAATCGGTGAGGATTTGCGAAGCATGTTCCCTGGGGCGCAGATAGGATTAGGAGGGTCGCTCGCATGCTTTCCTCGATTTTGACGCGTGTTCGTTGGGCCATCACGTTTTATGCGATTAAGGCGGACCGTATTGGCGATTATCTCGCCGCTGTGAAGGAGATTGCCGCGCTCCGGGCGAAGGCGAGTTCGGCAAGGTACTCGGCGCCATGGGCTTCGCTCTCCGGTCCGCGCGAGTATGCGCTGGTCACCTACCGTTCCAAATGGGCGGGCAGACGGCTTATGACAAGTACTTAGCCAAGCGAGCGACGATGGTTACTCGCACGGAAGTGGAAATGTACCGGTTTCTGAAGGACCAGAGTTATATGCAGCCGACGAAGTAGGTTGTTTGGGGGGAGCCGGGGCGCCCCTTATCCACTAAGCTATCCGATAGACGTAGGCGTCTTCAACGAAGCGCCCTCCGATGGTCTGGCTGCCGAGGCGTCTGCCTTGGAAGTTCTTGGACTTGGCATATAGCCGGCGGACGTTTCGGACGAAGGGATCGGACATGGGGAGAATTATTATCGGCAGCGTTTCGGCGTGGTCCATACCGGCGGCCCGCAGTGCATCTGAGAGCAGTTGATACCCTTGACTCGTGCCGGGTTCGTCGAAGCGACGCCCGGCGAGAAAGATGCGCCAATCCTCATATTCCGGCGCGAACATCCAGAGCGCGACGGAGGGCTTGACACCGGCGCGATCGAGGATGTCTACCACCTCGGCACCGGCATCGATGTCCAAATTTACCAGTAACGCTTGAGCCATGGAATGATCCCGTGTTGTCTTTCGCCAACGGCTTTGAGTAGTAATCGGGCGGATTCCGGGTCCGGGCCCGCGAGTCTTACCAATTCTCGCAAATTGTAGGTGTGAATGGAATCCACTCAGATTAGCTGAAAGTTGTGGTGGCGTGTTGACGCCAAAGACCACTCCCTGACGGTCGTGGCTCGGTAACGGGGTCGTGGCTCGGTAACGGGGGCCGGTATCGCGGGTGGCTAAATGGCCCTACCCGGCGCCGGCTTCAGCCTGCGGGTCGCGGTACAAGACGGCGCCGGTTAAGAAGTCGCGGTTCATTCTGGCGATGTTTTCCAGTTGAATACCCTTGGGGCAGACGGCTTCGCATTCGCCGATGTTGGTGCAGTTGCCGAAGCCTTCTTCGTGGGCTTGGGCCACCATATGCAAGGCTCGCGAATGGCGCTCGGGCTGGCCTTGGGGGAGGAGCCCCAGATGGGCGATTTTGGCGCTGGTGAAGAGCGCCGCGCTGGCGTTGGGGCAGGCGGCGACACAGGCGCCGCAGCCGATGCAGCCGGCGGCGGACATGGCCATATCGGACTCCGGTTTGGGAACCAGGATCGCGTTGCCGTCCGGGGCGCTGCCGGTGGGGGCGCTGATGTAGCCGCCGGCTCCGATGATGCGGTCGAACGACGAACGGTTGACGATGAGATCCTTCAAAACGGGGAAGGCGGCGGCGCGCCAGGGTTCGAGAAAGAGTTCGTCGTTATCGTTGAACGAGCGCATGTGGAGCTGACAGACCGTGGTGCCGCGGCGGGGGCCGTGGGCGACTCCGTTGATGACGAAACCGCAGGACCCGCAGATGCCTTCGCGGCAGTCGTGATCGAAGGCGATGGGTTCCTCTCCTTTGGTGATTAGCTGCTCGTTGAGGACGTCGAGCATCTCCAGGAACGACATGTGTTCGCTGACATTGTCGAGCGTGTAGGGAACCATTCGCCCTTTGTCCACGGGACTTTTTTGACGCCAGATGTTGAGTGTCAGGCGCATTTATTTGTAGCTCCGCTGGGAGGGCTTGACGTACTCGAAGTAGAGTTGTTCTTTGTGAAGTTTGGCGGGATGGTCATCGCCTTTGTACTCCCAGGCGGCGGCGTAGGCGTAGTGCTGGTCGTCGCGCAGGGCTTCGCCTTCAGGGGTTTGATGCTCTTCGCGGAAGTGGCCGCCGCAGCTTTCGTTGCGGTCAGCGGCGTCGATGCACATGAGCTCGCCGAGTTCGAGGAAGTCAGCGACGCGGCCGGCTTTTTCGAGGCTTTGATTGAGGTCTTCGGCATCGCCCAGCACGTTGACGTTTTGCCAGAATTCGGCGTTGAGGTCTCGTATTTTGGCGGCGGCATCCAGCAAGTCTTTGGCGTTGCGGGCCATGCCGCAGTGGTCCCACATCAGCTTGCCGAGCTCGCGATGGAAGCTGTCGACGGTTCTATTGCCGTTGATGCTGAGGAGTTTCTTTACTCGGTTGTCCACTTCGACTTTGGCGGCTTGGGCGGCCGGATGAGCTTCGGTTATTTTTTCGAGAGGGTTCGAAGCGAGGTAGTTACCGAGGGTGTAGGGGATGACGAAGTAGCCGTCGGCCAAGCCTTGCATGAGCGCGCTGGCGCCGAGGCGGTTGGCGCCGTGGTCGGAAAAGTTGGCTTCGCCAAGGACGAAGAGGCCGGGGACGGTGGACATCAGATGGTAGTCCACCCAAACGCCTCCCATGGTGTAATGGACGGCGGGGAAGATGCGCATGGGCACTTCGTACGGGCTTTCGCCGGTGATGCGCTCGTACATTTCGAAGAGGTTGCCGTAGCGTTCGGTGATGGATTGTTTCCCGAGGCGTTCGATGGCGGCTCCGAAATCGAGATAGACGCCGAGGCCGGTGGGGCCGACGCCGCGGCCTTCATCGCACATGCGTTTGGCGGCGCGGCTGGCGACGTCGCGGGGGACGAGGTTGCCGAAGCTGGGATAGATTCGTTCCAGATAATAGTCGCGTTCGGTTTCGGCGATTTGCTGGGGTTTGCGGGTGTCGCCCTGTTTTTTGGGGACCCAGATGCGGCCGTCGTTGCGGAGCGACTCGGACATCAGTGTTAGTTTCGACTGGTAGTCGCCGCTAACGGGGATGCAAGTGGGATGGATCTGGGTGAAGCAGGGATTGCCGAAGAATGCGCCGCGTTTGTAGGCGCGCCAGCCGGCTGTGACGTTGGAGCCTTTGGCGTTGGTGGAAAGGTAGAAGACGTTGCCGTAGCCGCCGGTGGCGAGGATGACGGCGTCGGCAATGTGGATGTCGATTTGACCCGTGACCAGGTTGCGCGTCACGATGCCGCGGGCTTTGCCATCGATCACGATAAGATCGAGCATTTCCGTGCGGGGGTACATCTTGACGCGGCCGGCGTCGATCTGGCGTTCCAGGGCTTGATAGGCGCCGAGGAGGAGTTGTTGGCCGGTTTGGCCGCGGGCGTAGAAGGTTCGGGAGACCTGGGCGCCGCCGAAGGATCGGTTGGCTAGGGTGCCGCCGTATTCACGGGCGAAGGGGACGCCTTGGGCGACGGCTTGATCGATGATATTGACGCTGATCTGGGCGAGGCGATAGACGTTGGATTCGCGGGCGCGGAAGTCGCCGCCTTTGACGGTGTCGTAGAAGAGGCGATAGATGGAATCGCCGTCATTCTGGTAGTTTTTGGCGGCGTTGATACCGCCTTGGGCGGCGATGGAATGGGCGCGGCGCGGTGAATCCTGGAAGCAGAAGCACTTGACGTTGTAGCCGAGTTCGGCGAGGGTGGCGGCGGCGGAACCGCCGGCGAGGCCGGAGCCGACGACGAGGATATTGTATTTTCGCTTGTTGGCCGGGTTGACCAGCTTCATTTCGAATTTGGTGTTTTCCCAGCGCTTTTCGATGGGTCCGGGGGGGGTGCGGGAGTTCATTTATTTCACCAGTCCTGTGAGAACGGCGAGGGGCATGGAGATGTTGCCGGCGGCGATGAGGACGGCGAAGGCTTTGGCTCCGAGCTTTAGTTTTGGCGTGTAGGCGGGGTGGGCGAGGCCCAGGGATTGGAACATCGACCAGACGCCGTGATAGAGGTGTGTGCTTAGCATGGCCATGGCGGCGATGTAGAACAGCGAGACGTACCAGACGGAGAAGCCGTTGATGACGTTGGCGCGGACTTGTAGGGGTTGGAAGTTGGGGTGGGCCTGGCCGGTGGTGAAGTGGAGCAGGTGGTAGATGAGGAAAGCGAGGACGATGGGGCCGCTCCAGTACATGGTGCGGGAGGCGTAGGTGGAGGCGATGGGTGTGTGGCGGACGTAGGGGATGGGGCGTGCGGCGATTTTGAGTTGGGCGAGTTGGAGGGCGCTGAGGATGTGGGCGAGGACGCTGAGTGTCAGGACGGCGCGAGCGCCCCAGAGGAGAGGGGCGTTGTGCTGAAGGGCTTCGGCGTAGGCGTCGAGGGCGTGTTTGCCATCGGGGCCTGGCGGGAGGTAGAGCTGCAAATTGCCCAGCATGTGGCCGAGAACGAAGGCGACCAGGACGAGGCCTGATAGCGCCATCACCGCTTTTTTTCCGATTGGGGCTTCGTAGAAGCGCAGGGTGCGCGCTATTGGGGAGGCCGGCGAGGTCATAATTCCGGGGAACTTTCAGTATAAGGGATGGGGGGAATCTGTAGGGGAAAGCAGGGGCCATTGGTTACTGTCCCTTTTTTGGGGTTGCCGGGATGGGCGGGGGTTTGATTCAATAGGAAGAGCGCACTTTTCGGAGGAACCCCTACATTGAACCCAGCAATCCTTGCCTTGGAAGATGGAACAGTCTTCGAGGGCCGGGCATTTGGCGCGCTCACAGAGCGATCCGGCGAAGTTGTTTTCAATACTTCGCTTACTGGTTATCAGGAGATTTTCAGCGATCCGTCCTATTCAGGACAGATTGTCGTGCTGACGTATCCGCAGATCGGGAATTACGGGTCGACCGCGGACGACATGGAATCGGGGATGCCGTACATAGAGGGCTTGGCGGTGCGCGAATTTTCGCCGCTGGTGTCCAGTTGGCGGAGCGATCAGGCGGCGGACTCCTTTTTGAAGGCGCATAATATACCGATTATCGATTCGATCGATACGCGGAAACTGGTGCGCCACTTGCGGACACGGGGCGTGATGCGGGGGGTGCTGTCGTCGATTTCGACCGATGCGCGGGATCTGATTGAGAAGGCGCGGAGCATTCCGTCGATGGCTGGTTTGGATTTGGCAACACGCGTATCGACAGCGGCTTCGTATCCCTGGACGACGCCGGTGGGACCGTGTTCGCCGAGTGAGCGGATAAAGGGCGGCGGGGAGTTAGCGCACCACGTGGTGGCGTTTGATTTTGGAATTAAGCGCAATATTCTGCGGCGGCTGGTGACGAGCGGCTGCCGGGTGACGGTGGTGCCGGCGGGAACGTCTGCGGAGGACGTTTTGGCGCTACAGCCGGATGGGGTGTTTTTGTCGAATGGGCCTGGGGATCCGGAGCCGTTGGCGGCGCAGGCCGGCGAGGTCAGGAAATTGTTTGGGAAGAAGCCGATATTTGGGATCTGTTTGGGGCACCAAATTCTGGGGCTGGCGATGGGCGGGAAGACATATAAGTTGAAGTTTGGGCACCGGGGCGGGAATCATCCGGTGTTGAACAAGCAGACGAACAAGGTTGAAATTACAGCGCAGAACCACGGGTTTACCGTGGATCCGGACTCGATTTCCCAGCATGTGGCCGACATCACGCACGTGAATTTGAACGATGGAACGGTGGAGGGGCTGCGGCACAAATCGGAACCGGTGTTCTGTGTGCAGTATCACCCGGAAGCTGCGCCGGGGCCACACGATTCGCTGTACTTGTTTGACGATTTTATGCAGTTGATGCAGGAGCACAAAAAGTAATTCATGCCACGCCGTAATGACATCCACCGGATCCTGATTATCGGATCGGGCCCGATAATTATCGGGCAGGCGTGCGAGTTCGACTATTCGGGCACGCAGGCATGCAGAGCGCTGAGGGCCGACGGGTTCGAAGTGATATTGGTGAATTCGAATCCGGCGACGATTATGACGGATCCGGAAATTGCGGACCGCACGTATGTAGAGCCGTTGAGCATTCCGTATTTGACGGAGATCATCAAGAAGGAGCGGCCCGACGCGTTGCTTTCCACCGTTGGCGGACAGACGGGGTTGAATCTTTCTATAGCGCTGGCGGAAGCGGGCGTGTTGGACGAGTATGGCGTGGAGTTGATTGGCGCCAAGATCGACAGTATCAAGAAGGCCGAGGACCGGCTTCTGTTCAAAGACGCCATGCGGAAGATTGGGCTGGCGACGCCGACTTCGCAGTTGGTTACCGATCTAAAGGGTGGGACGGATTTTGCGGAGCGCGTGGGGTATCCGCTGATTTTGCGGCCGAGCTTTACGATGGGCGGCAGCGGGGGCGGGATTGCTTACAATTCTGAGGATTTGGAAGAGATTCTGACTCGGGGGCTGGACTTTTCGCCGGTGGGGGAAGTGTTGGTCGAGGAGTCCGTGCTGGGTTGGAAAGAGTACGAGATGGAGGTGATTCGCGACCAGGCGGATAACTGCATCATCGTTTGTTCGATTGAGAACTTTGACCCGATGGGGGTGCATACCGGGGATTCGATCACGGTGGCGCCGACGCAGACGCTTTCCGATAAGGAATACCAGATGATGCGGGATGCGTCGCTGGCGTGTTTGCGGGAGATTGGGGTGGACACGGGCGGATCGAACGTGCAGTTTGCGATCAATCCGAAAAACGGGCAGATGGTTGTCGTCGAGATGAATCCGCGGGTGTCGCGGTCATCGGCGCTGGCGTCGAAGGCGACGGGTTTTCCGATTGCGAAGATTGCGGCGAAACTGGCGGTGGGTTACCGGCTGGATGAGATTAAGAACGACATTACAAGGCTGACGCCGGCTTGTTTTGAGCCCACGATCGACTACGTGGTGACGAAGATACCGCGGTGGCAGTTTGAGAAGTTCCCAGGGGCGGACACGACGCTGGGTACGCAGATGAAGTCGGTGGGCGAAGTGATGGCGATTGGACGGACGTTCAAGCAGTCACTGGCGAAGGCGATACGGAGTTTGGAGACGGGGAAATCGGCGACGAAGGAAGATGTTTTTGAGGAATCGCTGATTCCGGCGAAGCTCATAACTCCGACGCCGGACCGGCTGAATTACATCCTGTTCGCGTTTGAACAGGGATGGACGGTGGATCAGGTTTTTGAGTTGACGAATATCGATCCGTGGTTCCTGTTGCAGTTGAAGGAAGGGATTGACCTCAATACCGCCTTGCAGTTGGAGACGCTGGAGGCGATTAGCGCCGTGACGATGCGGAATGCGAAGCGGAATGGCGTTTCGGATGCGCAGATGGGCAAGTGGTGGAAAGTGGACTCGCTGGCGGTGCGGGAGAAGCGAAAGGCGCAAGGAGTGACGGCGGTATTTAACCGCGTGGATACTTGCGCGGCGGAGTTTGAGAGCTTCACGCCGTACATGTATTCGAGCTATGAGTCGGAGTGCGAGGCGGCGCCGTCGGACCGCAAGAAAGTGATTATTTTGGGCGCGGGGCCGAACCGGATCGGGCAAGGAATTGAGTTTGACTACTGCTGCTGCCACGCGAGTTTTGCGTTGCGGGAGTTTGACCATGAATCGATTATGGTCAACTGCAATCCGGAGACGGTTTCGACGGATTACGACACTTCGGACCGGTTATATTTTGAGCCATTAACGCTCGAAGACGTGTTGAATATTTGCGACACGGAGAAGCCGGACGGCGTGATTGTGCAGTTTGGCGGGCAGACGCCGCTGAATCTGGCTCTGCCGTTGCAGCGGGCCGGGGTGCCGATTATTGGGACGGACCCGAAAAATATTGACTTGGCGGAAGACCGGAAGTTATTCGGGAAGTTACTGGATGAGTTAGACATTCCTTGTCCGCCGAATGGATCCGCGACGAGCGTTGAAGAGGCGTGCGAAGTGGCCGCGCGGCTGGGGTATCCGGTGCTGGTGCGGCCGAGCTATGTGCTGGGCGGGCGGGCGATGACGATCGCCTATGACGAAGACACGGTGCGCAAATATATGCGCGAGGCGGTGGTGTTTTCGCAGGACCGGCCGGTGCTGGTGGACCGGTTTCTGGAAGACGCGGTGGAAGTGGATGTGGACTGTCTGAGCGATGGAGAGAACGTCCTGATCGCGGGCATTATGGAGCATATTGAAGAGGCCGGGATACATTCCGGAGATAGCTCCTGCGTGCTGCCGCCATTCGGGTTGGGCGCGCGCGAGTTACAGACGATTCAAGAGTATTCGGTGAAGATGGCGCGGGCGTTAAATGTAATTGGATTGATGAATGTGCAGTTCGCGATTAAAGACGGCAAAGTGTTTGTGATTGAAGTGAATCCGCGGGCGTCGCGGACGGTGCCTTTCGTGGCAAAAGCTACTGGCGTGCCGCTGCCGAAGATCGCGGTGGGATTGATGTTGGGGAAGAAGTTAACTGAGTTTGCGCACCTGATGCAGGGGAAGACGAGCGGCGTGCTGGATGTGCCGCAGTTCTTTGTGAAGTCGCCGGTATTCCCGTTTAACAAGTTCCATGGAGTGGATCCGGTGCTGGGGCCGGAGATGCGTTCGACGGGAGAAGTGATGGGGGTTGGAGAGAACTTTGGGGAGGCGTTTGCGAAGGCGCAATTGGGCGCGGGCTCGCCTTTGCCGGCTGAAGGGACGGTGTTTATCAGCGTGCGGGAACGGCATAAGGCGGAGGCGGTGGAAGTGGCGAAAGCGTTCTCCGATTTAGGTTATAAACTGGCGGCGACGCGCGGGACGGCGAGCGTTTTGAAGGCGGCGGGGATGGAATGTGTAACCGTTTTCAAGGTGAATGAGGGGCGGCCGAACGCGGTGGATTTATTGAAGGCCGGGAACTTGAAACTGGCGATTTATACGACGAATGGCGTGCATAGTTTTAGCGATGAGAAGGCGATTCGGCGAGCGGCGATCCAGTACCGGGTGCCGTGTATTACGACGATGAGCGCGGCGCGGGCGGCTGTGCAGGCGGCGGCGAGCCGGCAGCGGGACCCGATCCGGGTTTGGAGTTTGCAGGAGATACATAAGGATTTTGCGGCGCGGAAGTAAGAATTCAATCGACGCTCACTACGGGTAGGCAGTACAATCGTGATTGACCAGCGATTTGAATGGGATGATGAGAAGGCAGCGTCGAATTTCCTTAAACATGGAATTACGTTCAATGAAGCGGTTTTGGGATTCTCGGATGCGTTCGCCATCGAGCGCATTGATGATCGACGGAACTACGGGGAAGAACGAATAAACATTTTGGCGATGTGCCGCGGAATCATAATTCACGTGACCTACTCCGAGTACTCCGGCCGAGTTCGGATCGTTTCGGCCCGCAAGGCGGAAAAGCATGAGCAAGACCACTACTATCGCGAGAATTCGGCCTGACGGAAAAGTTGTAGAAATCCTGGCGGACGGCAGCGAGCGATGTTTCCCCGATATGCCGATGCGGCCGATGACGGAAGCCGAAGTGTCGGCGGCGGCGGCGTCCGATCCCGATGCGCTGCCGATGACGCCCGAGGAGCTGTCTTCGGCTCGGCGAGTGCCACGGTCGAAGACGATTCGGCGAGCTCTGGGTCTTTCGCAAGAAGAATTTGCCGGTCGATTTCACATCCCGCTCGGCACGTTGCGGGATTGGGAGCAGGAGCGCTGTGAACCCGACCAGACGGCTCGCGCGTATTTAACCGTAATCGCTCGCGATCCGGAGGGAGTTCAGAGAGCACTGGGCGGGATCCGCGCACCGAGTCTTTGAAGGCTGGACAATCCTGACATGCGCGCACTCATGATTATTGTTTTAGCCATGGGACAGCGCCGAAGGGCTACTCTCTCAATTAAGCACCCGTGAGGCCGATGGCGGGCTCCGAGGGTCTCGGCAAGCGCTGACCGGAATCGGATCACTGCAAGGATCCGCAGCGATTCGCCGGCTGCCGAAGATCCGCCCCGTGAGGAGTGTCCACAGGGACTGGCGAGAAGTGCGCGCCTGGTGAGCAGGTGTTGGCGGCTTCCACCCACCTTCGATCTTCTCTTTCAGAGTGCCGCCTTCGATACACTCCATGGCGATAAAGACATGTTCTTCGTCAATCTCGAAGATGGTGCGGATGTTGGGGTGATTGAGCGCGGCGGCGGCTTGCGCCTCACGGAGGAAGCGCTCGCTGTGTTCGGTGGCGTGAGGGGGAAGAAACTGCAGCGCAACGGTGCGGCGCGGGTTCGTGTCTTCGGCCGATATACGACACTCATGCCGCCTTCGCCGAGTTTCGCGAGAATGCGGTAGGGGGAAACCAGAGGTTACCGCCGGAATACGCTGATCGAGTGTAGCTCTGCCGCCATCCCGGCCTCCTCGCCGCCGAACCTACTCACCCGTTTTTGCGGCGCCGATTGGCGTGCCGATTTCGTTAGGGTCGAGTTTGCCATGGGTGGCTTCGTTACTTGATGCCGAATAGATTTGGCCGAATGTGTTTATAGTCAAACCGGGCGGGATTCACTCCGGTTACTCCGCCCGAATCCACTTCAATGATCTTCGCCGCCACCGGTTCATAGGCCGCCCGGGGCGCTATCGTACCCTTGGCGACGAGTATTTTCATTCGTTCCGGATAGATGCCAACGCTTATGAGTTGATGCAGGCTGAAGGGAATGATCCGCTTGGGAGTCAGTAGTAGCAGGTTCGGCATATCGGGCGTGGAGCCCTCGACCTCAATGACGGCGGAAACGCCCATATCCCAATAGCGCCCCCCGCCATGCCGCACGGCGGGTTCCACGAAACGCCCGTCGTGAATTCCTTTTACACGGCCCTTAATGCGTACCGAATCGCCGTGCAGATTGTCCGTCTTCCCGCCTACCGGCATGTCGAATGTTCCCCCAACGCCCGCGCGAAGCGCCGCCTGCACGGCCGCTGGATCGGAGATCGTCACCACCCATCCGGAGGCCTTTTGCTTCAGTAGCTCCGTCAGGATAAAAGTGCTATCTCCAGCGGACCCGCCGCCGATGTTGTCGCCGGCGTCCATCAGGGCAACGGGCCACTCGCCATTGGTCATCGCGAGCCGCACGGCTTCGGCCGGCGCCGGCGCTTTCAATAGCATCTGCGAACGCATTCCCCATAACATCTCTCCCAGCCGCTCGGCCTCGCGCCTGGCAAGCGCAGGATCATTGTCAGTGACCACGACCACGCTTGGGCCCATCGCCGGAACGTCGGCGTACTGGTAGCCGCCCGCAACACTTGCCGCCAGGATATTTGGGTTCTTTTCCAGACGCTTGCTTTCGCTGGTGATCGGTAACAGCGGCGGCGCGTAAGTGTTGTGGTAGAGGATGTTGAGCAGCATCGGCGGCTTGACCAGCGCCTGCACGGGCTTTACCTTGCCCGAAACTATGTCGGCCATGATTCGCGCCGCATGCACACCGGCGTCGCGCGCGTCCAAATGCGGACATTCTTTGTAAGTCAGAAGGACGGTGGTGAGCTTGACGATTTCCTCCGAAATATTGGCGTGAAAGTCGTGGACGACAACGATCGGGATCGTGTCTCCAAATGCTTTCCGCACGCGGCGAACCACTTCCGCGTCGGCGTGCGGATGGCTTTCTGTGACCATGGCGCCATGCAGGAACAGCAGGATTCCATCGAGTTTCGGGGCTTGGCGCAGGCGGTCAATCAATTCCGCGGAGAGCGTTTCAAACGCCGAGTCGAGAACCGTTCCCATTGTTTGCGGGCCGGCGATGATCGTGGGATAGAGATCAAGTCCATACTTAGCGGCGCCGTAGATGAATCCGGCGGTGGTGTTATTGGCTTTGGTGGAGAGCTCGATGACATCTTTCCCGCGCAGGATGCCGTCTGCCCCTCCGATCCCCGTTGCAAAATCCGCTAGCGTGGTCTTCTTTGGGTTAAAGGTGTTGGTTTCGTGAACTATGCCGCCGAGGCCGATTAGCGGCCGGGGTTGGGCGAAAGCCGTGATCCCGAAAAGCAGCAGTAATACGATGCGCATGAGGGGAATCATATCAACGATCAACGGTCCGCGACGGGCATACGATGAATTGCCTTTAGGCTTCGCAGAGCGTAATGAATTGTGGACGCTAATCGAAAGGGACTACGGGTGGGCAGTGCAGTCAATGCTGACGGTGTGCCGGCGAATCGTGATTTACGCGACCTGTTCCGGGGAGAAGGCCGCAGTCGGATCGTTTCGGCGAGACAGGCGGAAAAGCATGAGCAAGCGCTGACCGGAATCGGATCACTGCGGGATCCGAAGCGATTCGCCGGCTGCCGAAGATCCGCCCCGTGACGAGTGTCCACGGGGACTGGCGACACCTGCTTCCACCCACCTTGACATTCTACCGGAGCGACGATACCATTCGCCTAGAATGTCTACCAAAGAGGACGAAGCCCGGACTGAACTCCTGCAGGGCACACTGGATCTGCTGATTCTGCGGACGCTGCGGCTGGGACCAGCGCATGGCCATGCCGTCGCGAAGGCGATTGAGAGGAACTCAGAAGATGTCCTGCAGGTGGAACAGGGGTCACTCTATCCGGCCCTGCATCGACTAATCAAGCGCGGTTGGATTACGTGGGAGGACGGAACTTCCGAGAACAATCGCAAAGCGAAGTATTACCGGCTGACAGAGAAAGGCCGGCGGCAGTTGCGCATCGAGACGAACAGGTGGGACAAGTTGGTTGCGGCGATCTCGCGAATTCTGCGGCCGGTCGTTGGAGGAAGCGGGTCATGAAGTGGCTGGACAGGTCAGGGGACGCCGCTGGCGACATCGAGTTCTTTCTGGCGGAGGAGACCGCGGAAAACATCGCCCGCGGCATGACGCCCGAAGAGGCGCGGCTGGCGGCACAAAGGAAGTTCGGCAATCGCCTGCGGGTGCGGGAGGAGGTGCGTACCGTTTGGGTGCCGCGTTGGATCGACGATTTCGCATTGGATTTCCGCTATACGGTGCGCACCTTCTGGCGGGCCAAGCTCTTCACGGTGGCGGTATTGTCCATGATGGCCCTCAGCATTGGTATAAATACCGTCGTCTTCAGCTTGGTCAATTCGCTCTTGCTTCGCCCTCTTCCTTATCCAGAGGGAGAGCGTCTGGTCGTGTACAGCGATCCCTCCGTGCCAACATAGCTGAGACACTATCCCCGGTCTTAATTACTGAGCAGGGCGAGAATGGAAATCAGAATGAACATGAATCAGAAGCAGAACGGATTTGCCTCGGCCAATGCCGGTTGGCCCGGCGCGGAACGGAGAGAGGCGGAGCGTAGCGACGCCGCGCGAAGTGGAGCGCCGGGCCAACCGGTCGCCAGTTCGCCGGCCCCGGCGCGCCCCAATCCGGAGG
>SHUN01000016.1 GCA_009697495.1 Bryobacterales bacterium
CTCATTCCGGATCCCATCCTGAATCAGGTTCGCGTCCGGCACCACGTAGTAGTCGAAAGCGAACAACGCGCCCGACAGCGCCAGACTCGCCAGCAGCACCGGCAGCGCCAGCCGGTAAAGGCTCACCCCGCACGCCTTGAACGCCGTCACCTCGTTCTGCTTGGAGAGCACCGCGAAGGTGATCAGAACCGCCACCATCACCGAGATCGCCGTGTAGTCATAGACGAGTTTCGGCGTCAGAAACAGGTGGTAAGTGGCCACCTTGGCCATCGGAATATTGTTCCGTAAAATGTCGCTCAAAAGCTCGAAAAAGGTGAAAACCTGGGTCATTAGCACGAAACAGGTCAGCCAGAAAAGCAGGTTAAAGAAGAAGGTACCCAGCAGGTACGTGTCGATCACCTGCGGCAGTATCCGGAATGGCGCAGCCCCTTCCTGCCGCTTTGACCGCGCGGTCTCGCGCCGCTGCCAGCGCGAAGTGATGCCCCGGAACGCGCCCGCGAACCACCCGCGCGCTACGCCAATCCAGTCGGCGTCCCCCGGCACTTCCAAGCGCAGCAATAGCACCAGGCCAATTAGGGCGAACGCCGCATTCGGCGCCCACGCCGCCACCACCGGCTCCATCCGTCCCTGCTTCGCCAGGCCAATCAGACTCACCTGCGCCATGAAGTACAGGAACGCCAAAAACACCGTCGTCACGAAGGCCGCCGACTTCCCCGATTTCCTCGACGACACGCCCAAAGGCAGCCCCACCAGCGCCAACAGCAGACACGCCAGCGGCAGGGAAAACCGGCGCTGTAATTCGATATCGGCGTCCCTCGATTTTTTCGCCTCTTCCCGCAGCGGCCCCGTGTCCAGACCCGTGAACGCCTTCGCCAGCCGCTCCTCCGGCGCCTTTGCCTCCAGCAGTTGATCCAGCGATGGGAAACGGATATTGAAGTACCGCTCCAACTCCTTCCCTACCTCATGCGAACTGCCGTTCAACAGCCGGAGTTGGATGGAATTGTGGGCCGAATCCGGCACCGCCAGCGCATCGGTGGCGACGGTGATCCGCGGCGCGTCGCTGGAGGCTTCCTGCGTCCCCCGCTTGCGCTGCTCCGGCGGCGTCATATCCGCGATGAACACGTTCCGCCAGCGAATCACCGGCCCGGAGATTACGTCGCCCACATACAAGGTCTTATTCGGGAACTGTTCCGCGAACACCCGCGGTTGGATCTCCGCCGTCATCTGATCCGCCGCTATTTGATTCAGAACCCGTATCGACTCCCGTATCGTCCACGGGGTGATCCACAACGAGCACGCCGCCGTCATCGCCGTCCCCAACAGCGCAAACACCACCACCGGCGTCATCAGCCGGCGCGTCGATACCCCCGCCGCGCGGAGCGCGATAATCTCCCCGTCGCTCGACATCCGGCTCAAGCCCAGCAACACACCCACCAGCACGCCCACCGGAATCGTGAAGGACAGCACGAACGGCAGGACCAGCAGGAACAGATACCCCACCGTCGCCGGCGGCGCGGCCCCCCGAACGAGCTGCTCGAAAAGCAGCCGCGCGCGCTCCAGAAACAGCACAAAGGTGAACAGCAAAGTGCCGACGGCGGCGCCGGCAGTTATCTCACGGAAGACCGACCGCGCTAACAGGCCCATCGGAATTTACGCACCGCTATCCACGGCGTCAACGCCGTTCGCGGCCGCCAACCCTTCCCCATCGATCGCGTTTCCGCGGCCGTTTTGCGCGCGTTCATCCAGCGGCGGAGGCGCCACCACCGGCGGGCGCGGCCTCTCCTCCTGCGGACGCTCCATCTCCACTTCGTCGAACAGCAGCGACGGGCATACCACGGACGCGCCGACGACATAGCCGCCCGCGCCCATCAACGCCAGCGGAGCAGTGTTCAGCATGTATTCCATCGGCTCGGCATCGTTCCCCGCGGCCAGAATGTCGCGCAGCAGCCGGACGTTGATCCCTCGGAAGCGCACGCCGCGGATCGCCTCCTCCCGCCCGTCCGGATACACCCGGAAGATCTCCAGCGGCGAACTCAGCGGCCGCGACGCGCCCGACCCTTGCATCGCCTGCGCCAGCCGCCGCAATTCCACCGCGCTCGCGCTCGACGGATAGTCCATCCGCCGCACCAGGATGCCGTAGGCCTTATTCCGCTGCTTCACCAGCTCCAGCAACTTTTTCTTCAGATCAGCCCTCGGCACGCCATCCCGGCACTGCACCAACAGGTTCGTCGGCACCACGGCCGCCGCGCCGAAACCGCCGGGCATTCGGCCGCGGCCGTTTGACCCTTCGTGCCCGCGCACCGGCTGCCGCGAATACAGCAGCGCCTTCATCGTGCCTTTCTCCACCAGCGTCAGCTTCTCCGGCACCACGCCCTCATAATCCGCTTCATTGCAGCCGAACAGCGGCCGTCCGTTCCACATCGCTTTCGGGTCGTCGATCACGTCTACGAAATCGGGCAGCACTCGCCCGTTCATCCGGCTCTCTAACTCCGATGGCGGCAAGTTGACCGGCCGTCCGGGCTGCGAAACCGGATCCCGCGGCGCCTGCAACTGATTCCCGAAAACCTGCGCGAAGAGCTGCCCGGCGGCGAACGCCTCAAAGAGGACCGGGCCAGTATAGGCCTCTCCCACCGGCGCATCGGCGAGCGCTGTCAAATTACGCGCCATCGCTTCGATTTCCCGCTGGATAACCGCCTCGCCCGGGAGCCCGTCCAGCCGGAAGGCGTGGAAGAATCGATGGTTGCGGATGATCGCGCCATCGGCCGCGAATGCCTCCGCCCGCGCACGGATGCCGCAGACCGTTTCCGGCACCCGCACGCGAGTCCCCTCGCTATTGGCGAAGTAAAACGTGGACACCGAATCTTCAATTTCCACACGCGAATCCAGCACCTTCGGAAAGGCCGAGAACACGGCCGAGAGCCGCCGCGCCACGTCTCCCCACTTCTTCTCATCGGCTTTTGGCTTTGCCGGCGGCAGCAGCTTCACCAGCGGCGCCTGCTTCGCGAAATCGTTGAACTTTTCCGAAAGTGTGATGTTCTGCAGCGCCGACTTCTTCCACGTGATTTCCTGGACGGCCGCCTTGTACGCCCGGTCGGTGGCCAGCCACAAATCCTGTTGGATCTGCTGGCGGTTGAACTCCAGCGGCCACCGGTTGCTGTCGTAGCGCGCCCCCCGCGCCTGGCCCGTCGCCACCGAGTTCGTATTGTCAAATTCGTAGCTGCCTACGCGCACCACAACGCGCGGCAGCCGGTACGTCGAAACCGTCGAACCCAGCAGGCCGCCGAGGGTCGCCTGGCAACTGAAATTCACGCCGTCCTCGATCATGTACTCGATGTAGTAGGGCGTCTCGCCGGCGATCGACAGCCGCAGAGAGCGGGTCAATTCCGACGCCATCGCTTCCAGAAACGGGTCGTCCATTTTCGCCTGTCCGCGCAGCAGGGCGCCCAGCGCCGGCAGGGTCAACAGCGTTCGGCGGTTCACTCCGCACCTCCCGCCGGAGTCACCGGGCGCGGCGGTAACGGCGGATGCTCAAGCGACGGGCCTTCCATTTTCGCCGGGCAGCGCAGCCCCGCGCCCAGCACCGGCAGGGTCAACAGCGTTCGGCGATTCACTCCGCACCTCCCGGCAGATTCACCGGGCGCGGCAGTAACGGCGGCCGCTCCTGCGATCGGTTCTTCCGCTGTACTTCAATTTCGCTCACCAGCAGCGCCGGCGACGAGGCCGACACCGGCACGCTCCCCGACTCCGCGCCGCAATAGCCGTTGAACACTTCCAGCTTGTCCGATGTCGCTAGGATTTTGGCGAAGCTCGCCAGCGGCGTGCCGACAATGTCAGCCCCGCGCACAAGCTCATCCGGGCGGCCATCAGGATACACGCGGTAAACCACGAGCGGAATCACAGTAAAAGCCTGCAGCCCTTGGCTCCGCGTCGTCGTGTACCCGCCGGTCACCGATTCGAAATACAACCCATACGGTTTGCTCTGACGCTTGATCTCGGCGACCAGCATTCGCCGCAATTCCGCCGTCGACACTTTCTTTCCCGACTCCACAACCAGGTTCGACTGGCGCGCTACAATCTCCGCCCCGGCCTGTCGCCGCCCATGTCCATTGGACTCCGGGAACCCGGCAATCGGCGACCGCGAAAGCAGGAATGTTTTCAGGATGCCGCTTTCCACTACCGACACCCGCCGGGCCTTCACGCCTTCGTCGTCGTAGTCGTACCAGCCATACAGATCCTCGTTGGCGTAGTTCTTCAGCGTCGGGTCGAAGTATAGGCTCAGAAATTCCGGCAGCACTTCTTTGTTCACCCGCTTGGTAAACGTCTGGCCTTCGGACTCGTCCTTCTGGCGGTGGCCTTCAATCCGGTGGCCGAAAATCTCATGGAAGAAAACGCCGGAGGCGCGTCCCGAAAGGATCGCCGGGCCGACAAACGGGTCCACTTCGGGCGCTTTCAGCAGTCCGCGCAAATCGGCAATGACCTTATCGACGCGCGCCTCGATGACCTTCGAATCCGGGAGCCTCCCCGGCTCTTCCGCCTCAATCGTGTCCGAAGTGGACAGGTCCATCCCGTCGTAGGCTTTCGCCCGCGCCACGATCAGAATCCGCGCGAATGTGCGCCCGTGCTGCAGCCTGGTCCCTTCCGAATTGACGAAAGTCTTGACTTCCCGCTGCGATTGAAACGAGACCGCCGAATTCAGAATCTCCGGGGCGATCGAAAGCATTCGGGACCATGTCCGCAACCGCTCCGCCCACTGTTTTTCGTTCACCTTATATTCCGGGACGGAGCGATAGGCCACCGACGGCGCCGTCATCGAAAAATCGTCCGATTGGTCGACGGCGTCGACCTTAACCTGGGTGTCGGTCTTGATGTTCGTCAAGCGCTGAGAGGCGGACCGGTAGACGGAGTCCGTGTCCAGCCAGAGGCGCCGCTTCAGCGCGTTCGGATTGTCGTCGAGGGAAACCGCGCTGCCCAGCGTAAAGTGGGCAATGTCCCGAGGCTGCCTCCGATAATTGTCCAGCTTCGGCGATCCCACGCGGATCGTTACATCCAGGTTTCTGGTATGCCGCGTATCGCGCGCCGCCAGCAGCCCTGACGTCGCCTCCATCGCCACGATTTGGTTCTCGGTAATCGCGTAGGCCGCATAATACGGCTTTGGGTCACCCTTTTCCTTCAACGCCTGAAAGTTCCGGTCCAACTCGGACGCAAGGATCTCGACAAGTTTTGGCGTCTCCGCCGAGCGAATGGCCCCCGCCGCAATCAGGCAAACGACGAGCGATTTCCGCACATACCGAAACAAGGGCCGCACGACAAACAGCATATCCCGCAAGCATATCACGCGGTCCTCGGGCGGCCCTTTCCGATTCTTGTTCTAGCTGAGCGGCACCATCTCCAGCAGGCCTTTGTCCCGCATCACCGACAGCGCCAAACCGTATCGGCCGCGAACGCCGGTCTTCTGAAAGATATGTTTCAGATGGATCTTTACGGTTCCGGGACGGATCCCGAGTTCCCTGGCGATTTCCTTGTTCTTCATTCCCTGCTCCACCAGTTCCAGCACTTGCTGCTCGCGCGGCGTGAGTTGGCTCCGCGACTGGCGCTCGATTCGGCGCGAATCCCGGAACACGGAGTCGGCCATCCAACTCGATCCGCTCGCCACCGCTCCCAGGCAGGCCAGCACCGTCGCCACATCTGAGGTCTTGCGCAGAATCCCTTTCGCCCCCGATTGCAGGAATCGTAATGCTTCGGCTTCCGTTATCGAAACACCCCACACGACGATCTCGGTGGCGTGCTGGGACAGCATCTTCACCTGCGCAACCCAGTCCATGACCGCTTGTATCCCTAGCGATTTATCAACCAGGCAGACGTCCGGGCGGAACTGCCGGATCAGTTCGCTGGCTGCCGGGAGCGACTCGGCCCGCCCCAGAAACGTCATGTCGTTAGATTGGTTAAGGATCGCGTGCAGACCCTCCGCCGTCACCGGTTGAGACTCGCAGACCGCGATCGTCTTCTTACCGTTAATGTCCATTGCTTGTTGCGCCTTCCTTAGGGGTATTACCCTCTGAGTCAGTATATCGACCGGCCGGGAAAAGGTATTAGACAACTTGCACACTTATCTGGTCCCCCGAGGGTTCCGTGATTTATGTTTGTCCCGCCACAGCCGATAAGGATACTACGGGAGGTTTCCGTGCGGCGGACTCCCCACCGCGACAATTGAAGCCAGGAGATCAGTTGGCAAGCGAATCGTGGCAAATCGTTTTGGTTACGCTAGGGCGGAATATTACTTCCGAGCTGTTGCCAATTGTGTCGAGCGAGGTTCCATCCGCGCAAGTCATTGAATTACAAGGGTATCCGCTGGATGGAAAACTGGGTGCCGTCGGCCGGCGCGGGATGATATGCTTCCTCGATCTCATCACCAACGAGGCCGACGGACTAGAGGCTCTTGCCAAAATTGTCGCTGTCATGCCCTCGGTTCCGGTCGTCAGCCTGATTCGGGACAGCAATCCCAATCTCATTCTGCAGGCCCTTCGTCTCGGCGGAAAGGATTTTCTCACCCAGCCGTTCCATGATGAGCAGTTCCGTACGGTGATGGAAAAACTGACGCAACTGAGCCCGGAGATGGTTGCGCAACAAGGCCGCGTCATCAGCATCATTCCCGCGAAGGGCGCTTGCGGGGCGAGCACGATCGCATTAAATCTAGCGGCCCAACTCAAGAAGCACGGGTCAACGCGCACGCTGCTGGCGGACCTTGATCCAGTCACCGGCACGCTCGCCTTCCAAATGAAATTGAATCCGACGTTCAGCTTCCTCGAAGTCCTGAACCAGGGTTCCGTGATCGACACCGACATCTGGCGCGGCGTGATCCAGACTTACTCAGGCCTGGATGTGCTGCTATCGCCGGCGAGTCCGGTTGAGGGAGCCCAGGAGATGGGCGATACACGACCCATTCTCGACTTTGCCCGCCGCCTCTATGACAATGTTGTCGCCGATTTGGGCAACGCTTACGGCGAATGGACGCTGAGCGCCGCCCGCGCCTCCGACGAAGTTTTCCTGGTGACCACCAACGAACTTCCAGCGCTCCAGTCGGCGCAGCGGGTGATGAGATACTACGAGAACCACGAGATTCCGCGCCAACGGATCCACCTGGTCATCAACCGTTTCAACCGGGACGTCGGGTTGACCAAAGAGATGATAGAGACCGCGCTCCATTCGGACATATATCAGCTAATTAACAGTGATTATGAGTGCGTACAACGAGCGCTGCTCGATGGCAAGCCCATCCAGTCAGCCACACTCATCGGCAAGCAAATTGCTCAGATGGCCGCCCGGATCCAGGGTGCGGACGGGGAAAAGCAAAAGCAGAAACTGGAAAAGGTCCGCTCCGGCGGGGCTTTCTCGGGACTTTTTGGCCTGTTCTCCCGCAGCACTTGATATTCTCATTATTTGCTTCCGGCACTACAGAGAAAGCGCAAAATGGACTCGGCCTCGATTGAAATCGGGCGGGAATCCGCGACACCGGCCTTACGGCTGACAGCGGAAAACGCTCCCGCGTACCTGGAAGAATGGGGCTGGCCGGGCGCCCGCGAAGCCGTCATCGAGCCACTCGGCGGCGGGGTATCCAATACCGTTCTTTTGGCTTCGACCGCAGACGGCCGCATCGTTTGTAAACAGGCGCTGGAAAAGCTGCGCGTGAAAGCCGACTGGCGTTCCCGGGCGGATCGCACGCTCCGCGAAGCGGACGCGATCCAGGCCATCGCCCCGCTCCTCCCGCCTGGCGCCGTCCCCAAAATCGTCTTCATTGACCGGCCGAACTGCATTTACGCCATGGAAGCCGCCCCGCACGGCGCCGCCGACTGGAAGACCGCCCTCCTACAGGGCCAAGCCGACCCGGCGATCGCCGCCGCCGCCGGCCGTATCCTGGGCGGCATGATCCGCGCTACATTTCAAAACCCGGAGTGGGAACGCCGATTTGGAGACCAGACTGTCTTCGACGAACTCCGTCTGGACCCCTACTACCGCTTCACTGCCGAACGCCACCCCGATTGCGCCGCCCATTTCAACAGCTTGCTCGACAGCCGCCGGGTTTCGCTGGTCCACGGCGATTGGAGCCCGAAGAACATTCTGGTCGCCGGCGACGTCGTGACAGCGATCGATTTCGAAGTTGTACATTACGGCGACCCTTGCTTCGATACTGGATTCCTGCTGTGCCATCTCCTGCTGAAATCGATTTATCTTCCTGGGCACGCCAAAGAATTCCAGCGCTGCGCCGCCGCATTCTGGGAAGCGCTCGACCTGCAAAATGAGTGGATCTGGCCCGGGACCGCGGCGCACCTCGGCGGACTGCTGCTAGCCCGCGCCGACGGCAAATCTCCGGCCGAATACCTGAAGGACGCCGAGCGCGAGGAACTCCGCCGTTTGGCAAAACAACTCATCCTTCGGCCTGCCGAATCCATCGAAGAGCTTTGGCAATGCCGCTAGACATCCGTTCCGTATTCGACGGGGGAAGCCGCGATTCCGGACACGGTCCGGCACCGGCCGGGGGGCCCGCGCTCTCCGGCGACGCCGCGGCCGGGACGGGTGATGCCGCCGAACTTTGCGGCGACGGCGGTCGAGATGAAGCCTCGCTGGATGGGTACCGAGGGGGTCTCGCGGCAGCGGCGTGGCGCTTGAGGAACTCGCAGATTGCGGTCCGCTCCCTGACGGCGAGCGGCTCGGTATCCGGCGAGTTCCTCCCCCGTGGATCGGAAATTTCTGACGACCGAATGAACAGAGAACAATGCCGCTAACTATCCAATCCGTACATGCCTGGGAAATCCTCGATTCCCGGGGCCGTCCCACGCTGGCGGTCGAGGCCGTGCTCTCCGATGGCGCCACGGGCACCGCGCAGGTCCCGTCCGGCGCTTCCACCGGGACGCACGAAGCCGTCGAACTTCGCGATGGGGATCGAAGGCGGTACGGCGGCAAGGGGGTTCTTACCGCCGCCGCCCACGTCAACGGCGAGATCGCCAATGCCGTTATCGGCCGCAACGCCGAAGACCAGCCCGGCATCGACAAAACCCTGATCGAACTGGACGGTACCGGGCAGAAATCCCGGCTTGGCGCGAACGCGCTCCTCGGCGTTTCCTGCGCCTCGGCCCGCGCGGTCAGCGTGTCGCGGCGCCAGCCGCTGTTTGAGACGCTGTCGCTTGGGAACCCACAACTTCCTGTCCCGATGATCAACATCCTCTCCGGCGGACTGCACGCCGGCGGCAATATCGAATTCCAGGATTTTCTGATCATCCCGCACGGCTTCGACAGCTTCGCCGAAGCGCTGGAGGCGGCGGTGAAGATCCATGCGGCCGCCGGCGATCTGATTCGCCGCGCCGGATGCGTGCTCACCGGTGTCGCCGACGAAGGCGGATGGGGTCCGCTGCTGCCGTCCAACCAACACGCCTTGCGTTTGCTCACCGATGCCATTAGCGAAGCCGGTTATCAGCCCGGCGACCAGGTGTCCCTGGCGATAGACGTTGCCTCATCGCATTTTTACGCGGAAGGCCGGTACAAGTTGAAAAGCGAGGGCCGCGATCTCGGCAGCGAGGGGCTGATTGACCTGCTGGCCGATTGGACGCGGCGATTCCCTTTGGTCTCCATCGAAGACGCGCTTTTCGAGGACGACTGGGCGGGATGGCGGCAACTCACCCAGGCGCTCGGCCAAACGACGCAACTTCTGGGGGACGACTTCTTCACCACCAATCCTGTCCGGCTCCAGCGTGGAATCGACGAAGGCTGCGCAAACGCCGTGCTGGTGAAGATGAACCAGATCGGCACGCTGACCGAGACGTTTGCCGTTTGCCGGTTGGCCCGCGCGAATGGCTATGCGGCGGTTGTCTCGGCCCGTTCGGGCGAAACCGAGGACTCGTTTCTGGCCGACCTGGCGACGGCGACTGGGGCGGGGCAAATCAAAATCGGCTCCATTACTCGCGGTGAGCGGCTGACGAAATATAACCGGCTATTGGAACTGGAATCGCGCCATGGGCTGGCGTGGCGGGGCCGGCAGTACCGGAGTGAAATCCTGAAAAAGCGTTCGACTTAGAGAATGTCGACGGCGTTGGGCAAACCCGCGCATAGGCGACGCGCCGATGGGATCCAGATGACAGCGCCAGCGAGCTGGCGAAAGATCGGGCGGATTTGGAGCGACTTTCCGATTCCAGCCCTACGCGTTCAAATTCTTGCCGAAAATTGAGTCTACCGGAATGACTGCCTGATACCCGGGAAGCTCCAGCGCCGCCACGGTGAATAAATCTCCCCGGTGGTACCGGGAGAGCCTGCGTACCGGAGGATCGGCGACGAAGACGAACTCCACGCCCGCCTGTTCGTAGTCGGCGAGTTTGGTCATGAGATCTTCGAACCGGTCGCCGGGCGATACGATCTCCACCACCGCGTAAGGCGGATCGACTGGGATCAGCTCCGTTTGCTCCGAAGCAAACACGGCGAAATCGGTTACTCGAAACCTGTCCGCGGCGACTCGAAGGCGAATCTCCGACGAGCGGAACAATTGGCGCCGATCTTCCCACGGCTTGAAAACATCTGACAAGCGGACTTGGGTGCGGCTATGAAGATAATTTGGCACGGGTCTTTCCACTACCTCGCCTTCGACATAGTCCGGCTCTGGATCCTCAAAGCTGGTCCGGAGATACTCATCACTGGAAATCAGCGTCTTCGTCGCCATATGTTTGAGGTTAACACACGCGCTACCCCTTCAAATTAATCGTCCCGCGGCAGGCGGCCATCCCGCACTTGCAATCGACGCGGTCCACGTCGGTGTCAAACCGGTAGTCGACGGTCAACTCCTCGCCCGGTTGAATCGCGCGTTTGGACTTGTAGAGAATGCGCTCCTTCACAATCTCGGCGAAGCAGTTCGGTTCGCAGCTATGGTTGATATACTCCGCGCCGCTGCCGCCCACGGCGCCGTCCAAGGTCCAATAACTATTCAGCGTGAAGAGGTAGTTCTCCGCGCGCTCCGCGTACCGCCGCTTCGTTTCCCTCCGGCTGATCTTTTCGCCAGTGTACTCGATGATTTTCCGGCCCTTCGGTATCACTTCTTCGGCGTACACACCCCAGCGATGAATGGGAGAATAAGCCAAACGCAATCGAAATCCGGCGGCTTTCGGATCCATTTCCGGGGCCGGGGCGTTGTTCCCCTTATCCTGCCGCGCAGGTACACGCCCCGCCTTTGGGCTCATGCTATTTTTCGCCTGGCGCTTTGACCGGGAGGAGCGCTCCCTTGCGGTCGCGGCTCGGTATCGAGAAGACCGGGAGGAACGCTCCCTTACGGTCGCGGCTCGGTATCGAGAAGCGGCTCGTTATCGCGGAGAGAGCGCCGGGGCGAATCAAAAATCGTCGTCCCCGGCCGGCTTGGAGCTTTTTCCTTTGCGGCGCATGATGATGGCAACGATGCAGAGCACGGCAAGAATGCCGGCGATAATCTGGACGGTAGTCGTGTCCATAGTCGGTTAGTGCCTCCAGTTCAAATTGGAACTTCACGATTATACGTAATTGGCCGGGCAGAGCGCGAGTTATTGCGCCTTCTGCTTCAACACGTCGACCATCTCCTGAACAGAGGCTGCGCTTTTGGCCATGGCAACCTTCTCCTCGTCCGTCAATTGGACTTCATAGATCTTTTCAATACCGCCGGCGCCAAGTTTGACAGGGACGCCGAAGAAGATGCCGTTCAGGCCATACTCGCCTTCCAGGAGCGCCGCGCAGGGAAGGACTTTCTTCTTGTCCTTGAGGATGGACTCGACCATCTCGACGGTGGCCGCCGAGGGGGCGTAATAGGCGCTGCCGGTCTTGAGGTGCTTGACGATTTCGGCTCCGCCGTTCTGGGTGCGGGTGACGATCGCATTTATGGTTTCGGCGTCGAGGAGTTCGCTGAGCGGAATGCCGCTGACGTTGGTCAACCGTGTGATGGGGACCATGGTATCGCCGTGTCCGCCGAGCACGAGGGCCGAGATGTTTTCGACGGAGACCTGGAGCGCTTGGCCGAGGAAGGTTTTGAAGCGGGCGGTATCGAGGACGCCGGCCATGCCGATGACGCGATTCTTGGGGAGCCCGGAGACCTTCCAAGCGGCCCAGCACATAACATCGAGAGGATTGGTGACGAGGATAAAAATCGCGTTGGGCGAAAATTTGACGGCGTTTTCGGCGGCCGACTTTACGATTTCGTAATTGGCCATGAGCAAATCGTCACGGGTCATGCCGGGCTTGCGCGGGAAGCCGGCGGTGATGACGACGATGTCGGAGCCGGCGGTGGCTTCGTAGTCGTTGGAACCGGTGATGGAAACGTCATACCCCTGGACGGGACCGGACTGGAGGATGTCCAGGCCTTTGCCTTGGGGAATGCCTTCGGCAATGTCAACGAGGACGACATCGGCGAGTTCTTTATCGGCGATGCGGAGAGCGCAATTCGCGCCGACGTTGCCGGCGCCTACGACTGTTACTTTTTTACGCATGGAATTGTCAGTTTATCGCAGATTGGGGCGGGCGCGCCTGGGTGCTTCGCCGTTGAGGGGGAACGCAGGGGCTGGGCTGATGAAGCTTGCGGCGCTAGCGGCCCGGTTCGTACGCCGGCTCGCTACAATGGGAGACCATGCTTCTTCCGGATTCCGCCGCGGCATTCCTCGACCGCCAGAAAGAGCGGCTGCGGCGGCTCCCATCGCAGAAACGAATCGTCTTCCCGGAGGGTGGCGATGGGCGCATACGCGAAGCCGCGGCGCGGTTGACGGCGGATGGGCTGGTTGTTCCGATCCTTCTTGACGGCGCGCTGGACGACCGGTATTGGCGGATCTTGTATGAGCGCCGCCGGGGGAAAGGGATGACGGAACTGGAGGCGCGGGCGCTGGCGCGGCAGCCGCTGTATCACGCGGCGCTGATGGTGGCGGCGGGGGACGCGGATGGGTGCGTGGGCGGGGCGGCGAATACGACGGCGGATACGGTGCGGGCGGCGCTGCATTGCGTGGGCCCGGCGGCAGGGGTTCAGACGGTTTCGAGCGTCATGTTTCTGTGCGTTGGGGATCGCTCGTTTGGCAGCGATGGCGTGCTGGCCTTTGCTGACTGCGCCATCGTGGCAGACCCGGACGCTGTGCAACTCGCCGAAATTGCGATTGCGACGGCGGGGAGTTTTCAGACGGTAACGCAGGCGGGGGCGCTGGTGGCGATGCTGTCGTTTTCAACGAAGGGCAGCGCGGAACATCCGTTCGTGAGCAAAGTGCGGGAGGCGGTGAGGATCCTGCGGGAGCGCGCGCCGCAATTGAGCGTCGATGGGGAACTGCAGGCCGACGCGGCGTTGATGGCCAGCGTGGGGGCGAGTAAAGCGGCCGGTTCGCCGGTGGCGGGACGGGCGAATGTGTTGATTTTTCCAGATTTAGCGAGTGGAAATATTGGGTACAAACTGGTGGAGCGGTTAGGTGGCGCGGCGGCGTTTGGACCGTTCCTGCAGGGGTTGGCCAAGCCTGTCAACGACCTGTCGCGCGGCTGCTCGGCCAGCGATGTTTATTCGGCGGCCATCGTGACGGCGCTGCAATGATTCCGCTGATTTATCACGACGCCTACGATTTGAATATCGGGAATCATGTCTTCCCTTCGCGGAAGTACAGGCTGATCAAGGAACGGCTTGGGTTGCCGGTCCTGACGCCGGAACCGGCCTCCGACGCGGATATTCTGCGCGTCCACACGAAGGCGTGGACGGAGGGACTTCGCGATGGAACGTTGCGGGCCGGCGAGATGCGGCGGCTGGAGATTCCGTGGTCGGCGGAGACGGCGAAGGCCTTCTGGCTGGCGGCGGGCGGGACGATTTTGGCGTCGGATCTGGCGATGGAGCATGGCGGGGCGTATAACATCGGCGGCGGCTTTCATCATGCGTTTCCCGGGCATGGCGAGGGGTTCTGCGCGATTCATGATGTCGCCGTCGCGATAAGGAAGGGGAAGCGCCGCGCGATGGTTGTCGATGTGGACGTGCATCATGGCAATGGCACGGCCGCCATATTCGCAAATGAGGAGGCGGTGTACACACTGTCGATTCATCAGTTGCGCAATTATCCCGCAATCAAGCCGCGGTCCGACTGCGATATCCATCTCAATAATGGGGTTGGGGACGAGGAATACCTGGAGTTATTGACGCCGGCGGTGATTCAGGCAATGGACGAGCATAAGCCCGCCATTCTGTACTATGTGGCGGGCGCCGACCCGTACGAGCACGACCAGTTGGGCGGACTGAAGCTGACGATTGAAGGGCTGCGGCGGCGGGATGAGTTTGTGCTTGGCGAGGCGGCGAAGCGGGGGATTCCGTTCGTGATTACGTTGGCGGGCGGCTATGCGTTCAACGTGGAGGACACGGTGACGATTCATACGAATACGGCGCTGGCGGCCGGGGCGGCGATTAGGCGTTGAGCGCTGCTTGAACGGTTGATAGGGGCAGCACGAGAGAAAGGGGCGCGTCGAGCAGCGGCAGGGCGCCGAAACGGGAATACCACGCCGCAGCGCGCTCGTTCTTGGCATCAATGAGCATCGCAACGCCGCCGAC
>SHUN01000017.1 GCA_009697495.1 Bryobacterales bacterium
GGAAGGCCATTACCGGCCAGACGCTTTCCGCCGACGGCAAGTGGCTGGCCTACGCGCTGATGCCGCAGATGGGGGACGGGGAAGTGATTGCCCGTGAATTGGCGACAGGGCGGGAGATTCGGATTCCGGCGGGAATGCAGCCCGCGCGGCCGGAGTCGGAGGGAGAGGAAGAAACCGGGCCGCCGCCGCCACGTGGACCGCGCATTGTGTTTGCGGGTGATGGGCGATTCGTGGTGGCCCAGACTTTCGCGCCGAAAGGGACGAAGCCGCCGAAGGGCGGACTGGCCATTCTGGCGCTGGCGACGGGAGTGGTGACGCGAATAGAGAATGTGAAGAGCTTCGCGGTGGCCGAGACCGGCGCGGCGGTGGTGGCCTATTTGGAAGACAACGCCGGCAAACGGCTGGGGCTGCGACCGTTGGATGGCGCGGCGTCGCGGACGTATGAAGGGATTACGGAATATGCGTTGAGCCGCGATGGCTCGACGTTGGCGGCGGCGGGGGCGGAGGAGGTTTTTGCCATTGCGGTGGCGGATGGCGCGCGGACTGTGTTGAAGAGAGGGAAGGGGCGCTACGCGAAATTGACATTTGACGCCGATGGGACGCAGTTGGCGTTTTTGGCGGATGGAGCGGCGTATGGATGGCGGCGCGGCGCGGACACCGCTGTGGAATGGGTGAAGGCGCCGGTCAGCGACCGTGGGACGTTTGCCTTTACAAAAAATGGCGGAGCGCTGGTGTTTGGAGTCCCGGTGCGCGGACGAGAGACGAAAGCGGCGGCCGTTGATGACGACAAGGCCGTGTTTGAGCTGTGGCATTGGAAGGACGAACGAATTCAGACGGTGCAGAAGGCGCGGGCGGTGGCGGAGCGGGAACGAAGCGCGCCAGCGATTTTTCATTTGGCGGATAAGAAGCTCGTGATGCTGGGAGACGCAGATATTACCGAAGCGACGGTGAGTGACGACGGGACAACGGCCGTGGGTTTTGGAGACCGGGAGTATGGCCGATTGGCGGATTTCGATGCGCGCTACCGGGACATATGGGTGATCGATCCGCGAACGGGCGAGCGGCGTGTGGCGGTGAAGAAAACGATGGCGACGCCGTCGCTCGCGCCTGACGGGAAATGGGCGGCTTACTACGATCAGAAAGCGTGGTGGGGACTGGAAGCCAGGACGGGGAAGACCGCGAATTTGACGGCCGCGATACCGGTCTCGTTCGCCGATGAATTGGCGGATATGCCAGGCGGCGCGGGCAGGTATGGATCGGCGGGGTGGACGAAGGACGGCGCCTGGTTTCTGGTTTACGACCGCTACGACGTGTGGGCTTTGAGGCCAGACGGCAGCGAGACGAAGAACGTGACCGAGGGGTTGGGGCGTCGTGAGTTGACGACATTCCGCGTGACGCGGCCGCGCGTGGATCCGCGTGATCGCGGCATTGACGGCGCGCAGCCGTTGTTGCTGACGGCCCAGAAGGAAACGACGAAGGAGACGGGGTTCTATCGGGACTCGCTGCAAGGCGCGGCGGAGCCGCTGCGATTGACGATGGCGGCAAAAAAGTTCGGAGCGCCATTGATGGCTAAACAAGCGGGTGTGACGGTGCTGACAGCGTCGCGGTTCGATGAGTTCCCGGATCTATTGGTAACCGATTCAACGTTCGCACGGATGCGGAAAGTGAGCGACGCGAATCCGCAGAAGAAAGATTTGCAGTGGGGGACGGCGGAGCTAGTGGCTTTTAAGAATACCGATGGCGTGCCGCTGGGAGGGATTCTATACAAGCCCGAGAACTTCGACGCGTCGAAAAAGTATCCGCTGCTGGTGTACATTTACGAGCGTCTTTCCGACGGGCTGCATACGTTCGTGGACCCGTCTCCGTCCCATCGCGTGAACGCAACGCTTTATGCGAGCAACGGGTACTTGGTGCTGTTTCCCGACATTGTCTACACGCCCGGCTATCCCGGCGAGAGCGCGTTGAAGTGCGTGATATCGGCGGTGCAGAGAGTGGTGGATATGGGCGTTGTGGATGAGAAGCGAATCGGAATTCAAGGGCACAGTTGGGGCGGATACCAGATCGCCTACATGGTGACGCGGACGAACCGCTTTGCGGCGGCGGCACCGGGAGCGCTGGTGGCGAATATGACGTCGGCCTACGATGGAATCCGCTACGGCGCCGGCGTGCCGCGGCAGTTCCAGTACGAGCGCGGGCAGAGCCGCATTGGCGGCAGCCTGTGGGAGTACCCGATGCGCTACCTGGATAATTCGCCATTGTTCCGGGCCGACCAGGTGAAGACTCCGCTGCTGATGCTGCACAACGACCGCGACGACGCGGTGCCGTTCACGCAGGGCATCGAATTCTTCCTGGCGCTGCGGCGGCTGGAAAAGGAAGTTTATTTTTTCAACTACAACGGCGAGCCGCACGGGCTGCGGAAACGGGCGAATCAGCGTGACTATGCCATTCGGCTGTTCGATTTCTTCGGCCACTTTCTGCAGGACAAAGCAAGGCCCGGCTGGATGGAGAAGGGCATACCGTATCTCGACCGTGAGAAACCGGAAGCGCAAGCCTGGCGCCCCCAGTGAGTCATCATAGAGTAGAAATGAATTCCTGCGATAACGAGCACCGGCAAACGGTGCGGGTGAAGCGCGTCGACGAAGTCACGTCGCTCGATGAACTATTCCGGCATTGCCTGCCTGCCTTTGGCGGCGCGTATTTGCGGCGTATTTATACGATTCTGGACCGGGCGATCGGCATGGGCTGCCCGTTGACGCTGGCGATTGCGGGGCCGGTGACTGTGTCCGGGCAGCACCAGACGTGGCTGCTGCCGCTGTTGGAAACAGGGTGGGTGGCATACCTTTCGACTACTGACGCGGTTTGCTATCACGACGGGCACCGGAGCCTGACCGGGCGTCGCGATCCCGTTTTCGAAGTGCCGATTTTTGGCGATGACGGCGCGCTGCGTGATGAGCGGACCATTCGCGTCACCGATATGGCTTTCAACGAGGACGTGCTGCTGGACCAGGACCGGTTTCTGACGGCGATGTTGCAGCTTCCGGAATTCCAGAAAAAGATGACGGGAACGGAGCTGCGAAACTTGCTGGGCAAGTGGTACGCGGATCAGGAGGCAGCGAGCGGCGTGGAAACAGGCCTGCTGGCAACCTGCTGGAACATGGCGATTCCGGTGTTCGTCGGCGCGCCCGGCGATGGGAGCGTCTTTCTGAACTCGATGAAGCTGTGGGCCATGCGCGAAGCGGGATTGCTGCCGTCCTATTCGTTTGATTTAGACATTCACGCCGAAGTATTCGAGGCGTGCGCGTATCATCACTGGGGCCTGTTTGAGAGCGATTCAAAGGCGCTGGCAACGTTTATGCTGGGCGGCGGCGTGCCGAAAAATTATAATTTACAGCCGGAGCCCGCGCTGGGTCAAGTGCTGGGGCTGCCGAATGTGCGCGGCTATGAGTTCGATGTGCAGATCACGTCGGCGCCGGTGACGGATGGGTCGTTAAGTTCGTGTCCGCCAGCGGAGGCGGTGACGTGGGGCAAAGTGGACCGGGACACCTACCTACAGTCCACCGAGAGCATGCAGGGCGACTATTCGATGGTGCTCCCGTTTCTGATTAAGGCGCTGCTGGACCGGCGCGCGAAGTTTGAGCGGTTGCATGAGGAGATTGGCGACGCGCTCTTCGAGCGTCACCCGGAAGCGCGGGGCTATTTGCGTTCCCGCGCCGGGTACCGGCTGTATGAACGCCGGGAGAGCCTGGTGGGGACGCTGCGCGACGCGGTGCGTCTGAATGGCGAATGGCTGCGCGAGTCTTTGCAGTATCCGCTGCCGGTGGCGCGAGGATGACACGTCGACAGCCGGTGCATGTAATGTATGGCGGGGCGCACCTTTTCAATGCCGATATTTCGCGGAAACTCGGGCGGTTGGCGTTAGCGGCGATGGACCGCTGGGTGCCATCGGCAGTGGAGTTGGACTGTTCCGAAGCGGTGTTGGCGCGCGTCCGGGAGAAGTTGACGCGAGAGCCGGTGGAGGATTACCGGATCGACTTTGAAGACGGGTACGGCGTCCACGATGATGAGGAGGAGGATCGGCACGCGATTACGGCGGCGAAGGCGGTTCGCGACGGCGCGGAGGCTGGGACGCTGCCGGCTTTTACCGGAATTCGGATTCGTCCGTTGCATGGCCCGACGCGGGAGCGGTCTCTGCGGACGCTGCGGCTGTTTCTGCAAACGGTCGCCTACCGCCTGCCGGCCCACTTTCGCGTAACGCTGCCGAAGGTAAAACGACCGGAAGAAGTGGCGCAGTTAGCGGTGGAACTTCGGGGGCGCGCTTGGATTGAGGCGCTGGTGGAGACGCCGCCGATCCTGAGCAGGCTTCGTGAGATGTTGGACGCGGCCGGCGGCAAGCTGCTGAGCGTCCATTTGGGGCCGTACGATTTGCTGGCGTCGTTGGGCGTCTCTGCGCCGTTCCAGCGGCTGCACCACCCGGCGTGTACCTCGGCTCGGATGCAGATGTTGATGGCGTTCGCGGGGACCGATGTGGACGTGGTGGATGGGCCTACGAAAATTCTGCCGATTGGGGACGCGCGGGGGCCGGTGATTGCGGCGTGGCAGCAACATCGGGATGAGATCCTGCTTTCGTTGTCGGAGGGATTCTATCAGGGTTGGGATCTGCATCCGGCGCAACTGGTGACGCGGTACGCGACGCTGTATCAGTTCTACGGGCTGCATGCGGCGGAGATGCAGGCGCGGCTGGCGAACTATGAGGCCGGGGAGAGGCAGGCCGTCGTTATGCAACGCCAATTTGACGATGCTTCCACGGTACGCGGGCTGCGGACATTTTTGAATCGGGCGAAGGATTGCGGCGCGATTTAGGCTTTGCGTTCAGCGGCGAAGCGAACAGCGTAGATGTACGGATCGGCCAATGGGGCGGCGTTGATGACGCGGCTGCATTCATCGGGATAGACGGCTGCGGCGGAGAAACACTTGGGTTGGACGGAACGAAGAAACCGGTCGAAATCGTCGCGGACGAACGTTTGGCGCACGGCCTCGGGATTCGCCATCAGGCCGGCGATTTGGGGATGCCAACGGGGACTCGTGGCTGGCGGAGGCGATGGCTCTTTTCATACAGGAGGAGAACCGGCATTCCCATTGGCTGGGTGAGTTTCTGAAGGCGCAGGGCTACCCGTTGTTGCGAAGCTGCTGGACGGACGCGGTGTTCCGCGTGGCGCGAAAACTGCTGGGGTTCGGGCTGATGGCGGCGGTGCTGGTATGCGCGGAAATAGTCGCCGTGCCCTATTACACGGCGGTGCGGGAGATGACGGGATCGGCCTGGCTGCGGGTGATTTGCACGCGGCTGCTGAGCGACGCGGGCGATGCACTTGCGATTCCAGGCGGCGAACCTGGGGGCGGTGTGGCGGCGTTGGAAATTGTTGCGGATGTTGAAGGGCTGTCATAGGGCGATGATGGTGTTGATCTGCCTGGTTGTTTGGCGCGAGCACCGGGGAGTTCTGCGGCGTGGAGGGTACACGCTGGGGCATTGGCCGCGCAGCGAAACGAGTGGAACGCGCGGGTGCCTGCGCCGGTGCGTTGACGGCCGGCCTGTTTGAACGCTTCAATGAATAGGTGCAATTGAGTATCTGTGGTTCCTCGCGGGCGTCGGCGATTACGAAGCGATTGGCCGCGCGGTTGGAGCGGAATTTGGGGATCGCGACATTGCTGGTGGAGGAAGACACTGTTCCCGTATCGGAGACGTGGGAAGAGGGCGCGGCGGCCGACGCGGTGCTGATACTGTTGGACGGCGTGAGTGCGCCCGCGCCGTTGCGCCGGGAAGCTTGGACGGGATTGATTGAACACGGCGGCCACCCCCCCGTCGCGTTCTCGCGGTTGGAAGAATGCGCGTATCCGAAGCTACTGGAACGGCGGCCGTTCTTTCCGGCGGCGGCGCTGGAACGGGCCGTCGAGCGCTGGCTGGCCGGAATGCTGCCGGCCTGTGCGGGGATCGAGCCCGCCGCAATCGAAGGGGCCGTTCCCGATGAATGGTGGACGATGCTGGTCGACGAGCCGGGGCGGGTGGTCACCACGGACCCAGCGGCGGCGCAGGCCTTCGCCCATCAGGCGGCAGGGCATTTTCAAGCCGTCGTGTGGATGGGGTGCGCCGGTCGAGAAGTCGCGTTGATCCGCGCGGAACTGGCGTACCGGTTGGGCGCCGGCCGAACGCTGGTCGTGTTGGCGCATATTGAAAAGCCGCTGGCGATTCCGATAGACGGTCACTCGTATTTGCAGGTACTGGGAGCGCCCCCGGAAACGGAGGGAGATCCCGCGCTCGGCGCCTGCTACGCACCCGGCTTTCCCGGATGGTTTGCGAAGGAGTTGGGCGGCGATCTAAATCAGGCCGTTTTGCTGGAAGCGGCCAACGGCGTCTACCGAATGCCGCAATCGCCGCGCACGAACGACGAGACGCGCCAGCGGCATTTGGCGATCCTGCACCGCTACTTCCAAACATGGAAAAAGGAGCCGGACCCATGCAGCGCGTTGCTCGCCGAAGTTCCGGCGGCAATTCAGCACGGCTTTGCGCAGGACTGGACACGGGGCAGCGAGCTTTGCCGCCGGGCGGCCTTCCTGCTGCTTGGCGATGGCCGCCGCCGGGAAGGCATCCGCCTGCTGAACCGCCTTCTGGTGGAGGCTGAAGACCGTGGCGACGCGGAAACTGCCGCGGACGCCCGGCACGAACTCTCCTGGCTGACCGATGAGGATGAGCCAGGCCGCTCTGGGACTACTGGCGGTGAGCAGCTTGTCTTCGCGCTGGAAGGCGGGTCGTAACGCAAAATCGGCATTGATGGAATCGAAATGGATTGTCCATTTCAAAGGGTGCTATGAACATCCCTCTCAGTCCGGAAGCCGAGAATCGGCTCAGCGAGACATTTCGACGCGGTGCGTTCGTCAACGCCGCCGTAGCGGAAGGGCTTCAACAAGCGGAAAGAGGCGAGGGGATTTCGCAGGAGGAGTTTGACCAAAAACTGCGCGTCAAGTATGGCCGACAGCGTTAGGCCTATGCCGAGGGCGGCTGCCGACGGGGTGCTTAGCCGATTTGGGAAACGCACCGGCTCGCTTACGCTACCGGCTCAGTAACGCTTCAGGAATCAGCAAACCCGTTTCCGAGCCACGACCGTTAGGGAGGGTCCATGGGCCTGCGGCCCACCAAAAAGAATGAAGGCGCGTATGACTGGTGTCGTGGAATCGACAAATTGGATTGCGCCTTCAACAGAGTGTTTTCGGCCACCATCCCCTAAACCGTTACGCCCGCCGGCACGACCGTTCGAATCCTTCTTGCCCGCCATGGGCGCGGCACGAACCGCGGGCGCGGGAACGCAGTGGATAATGGCCCAACGGTATAGCTACAGCCGCCGCAAGCGCTCCCTCGTCTGCTTTAGCGCCTCCGCCAACAGGTACGTATCGGCGGAGTAGTGCAGGATATCCGCGCCAAGGGAAAGCCAAATCCGCGCGGCGTCGTCACTGTTGACGAAGACGCTCAACGCCAGGCCGTTGGCATGGGCCGCATCCAAAATGCGCCGGCCCGCCGCCAGCAGTTTTTCATCCAAAACCTGGCCGGGAATTTCCAGCGCCTGACTCAAGTCGTAGGGACCGATAAAGAGTTCGTCGAGCCCAGGCGTCGCCGCGATGGCTTCCACGCATTCCAAAGCCTCCGCCGTCTCAATCTGGACGACCACCCGCGTCTGCTCGCCCGCCTTCGCCAGATACTCCGCCACCGGTTCCAGCGAGTATCGGGCCGCGCGGACCATGTGATTGACGCCACGCTTTCCGTGCGGGAAAAAGCGAGCCGCCTCCACCACGCGGCGGGCTTCCCCGGCGGATCGAAGGCGGGGGACGATCACGCCGGCAGCGCCATTATCCAAGGCGCCTTGAATGGATTCCGGATTCGAATTCGGAACCCGGACATAGGCCGGAATGCAGGCCGCGCGCAGCATGTTGGGCAGAAACGCATTGTCGATGGGCGCGTGCTCGCAATCGATCACGCAGTGGTCCCATCCGGCCCAGCCGGCCATTTCCACGGACTCCGGAGAGGCCAGTTCGATAAAGACGCCGAAACGGGCCATGGATCAATCTCTCTTCGCTCGAACGCGCTTTTTCGGCACATGGAAGAGGCCGTTGATATGGCGCTGCAGTTCGCGGAAAATCATGTCGGCAGGCTTGGAGGCATCAATCGTCGTGAACGCATACTTACCCGCCATGCGGTCCAACGCGCGAATGACCCGAGCCTGGTAGCGGACGTAGCTTTCATACATGTCGGGGCCGAAACGCATGTCCATGCCGGACTCCCAAAAGTCAAACTCGCCGCGTCCCATCACGACCCTGGAGACGAGGGTCGGCACGTCAGCCCGGAGGTAATAAACGGCATGAGGAACAAGCGCGAAGCCGGCGACTTTCTCAAGCCATGAGCCGTCCTCGGAGCGAGCCAGACCGCGCGCCATGAGCGAGAAGATATACCGGTCAGTCAAAACCACAAAGCCCGCGCGCAGCGCCGGGATGATTTCGTTTTCCAGCCGGTCAGCAAAGTCTACCGTGTAAAAGAGTGTCATCGTTACCGGGCCGAGGGTGTTGCCCTCTTTGGCCTTGGCGATGCCGCCGCTGGCCAGCGCGCTGCGTGCCATGCCCGTATCGAGCACGGCGTGGCCCTGCTGCTCCAGCCACGCGCGCAGGCGGGTAATCTGGGTCGAGCGGCCCACTGTGTCGGGGCCCTCAATCACGATCAGCTTGCCTTGCAGCTCGGCCGTGTCCACTCCCGCCAACGGTTCGCTATAGAATTGCAATGGGTTGGGTATCGGCACGGAATGCTCCTTCTTTGTGAAGAATCTGCCCCGAAGCAATCGCCTCGCCCAGATGCTCCATGACGACTTTTCTCATTTCCATCTGCTGGTCCTCAATGGACCTTGTGGCGTCGATCACATGGAAACCCATCTCCTCCGCCATGCCCTCGTACTCCTCCAGAATGCGACCCTGGAACAGACGGAAACTCTCTTCAATCCGCCGCGACAGGTTCAGATCCATGCCCGCTTCGTAGTACTTGATGGAGTCGCGTCCGCCGAGGATGCGGCCCAGCGCAACCTCCAGCGGCGCCCGAAAATAGAACGCCAGATTCGGCTGGAAAGCAAATTTGTAAAGATTTCGGACCCAGCGGGGCGACACGCCGCGAACCACATCGCGAGCGAAGGCGGTATAGGCGAATCGATCGGCGCAGACAATCGCGCCGGCCTTCAGCATCGGCAGAATGAAGCGCTCCTGGCGGTCGGCGAAATCGGTGGCGTGAATCAGGGAGAAGGTGGTCGGCGTGAACATTTGCTTCTTCTTGCCGCGGCGAGTGGTGTCGCGGACCAACGGAGAAGAGTTCCACTCGGAAAAGGCGACGGCCAAGCCTCGCGAGCGCAGCCACTGGGCCAGCAGCGAAAGCTGGGTCGATTTACCGGAACCGTCTATGCCTTCGACGACGATTAATTTGCCCTTGAAACGATTGGGGGTGAGGAGGGGCATGGGGAACTGTAATTATAGCCTTGATCCAAGCCGCCGCATGGCCCTTCGCTCGTTATGATGAAAGGAGATGCCTCGTTATGCCGCGATTGATATTGGGAGTAATTCCGTGCGGCTCGCCGTGGCCGAAATTGAACCGGGCCGTCCGGTACGCACACTGACTTCGGATCGCGAAGTGACCCGTTTAGGCGCGAGTGTTTTCAGCGAAGGTTCGATCAGTAAAGAAGCGACGGACAACCTTTGCCGGATCCTGCGCCGGTTCCGGATCAGCGTCGAACAGCATCACGCCATGGGGGCCCGCGCGGTGGCTACCAGCGCCGTCCGCGACGCGAGTAACCAGGAAGAATTTCTCCGCCGCGCCAGCGAGGCGGCCGGCATGCCGGTGGAGACGATTTCCGGCATCGAGGAGTCGCGGCTTATTCACGCCGGGGTGCAGTCGGTATGGCCGCATCCGGAGGAGCGCCTGCTGATTATCGACATTGGCGGCGGCAGCACGGAAGCGATCATTGCCGAAAACGGGCGGATGATGGCCGCGGTGTCCCGGCCCCTCGGCGCGGTCCGCTTGAAGGAAATGTTTCTGGAACAGGATCCGCCGGCGGAAGACGCGCTGGATCGTCTGCACGGTTTCATTGACGAAAAGATCGCCGCCATGCTCAAACGCACCGGCAAGGGGCCGTTCGACCGCGTGATCGCAACTTCGGCGACAGCGGCCGCGGTCATCTCCGCCATAAACGGCATTGACCGGCGGACGCGCGAAGCGGTCGACAGAAAACGCGCCACAACGGCGCAAGTGGAAAGGCTGGCGGCGGAACTGTCGATACAGAAGCTTGCGCAGCGGCGCAAACGACAGGGCATTGGCTCGCGGCGCGCGGAGATCATCGTGGGCGGCGCGGCTGTTCTCGCCCGTACACTGCGGGCGTTCGGAGCACGGTCCGTGTTTTATTCCATCGCCGGCGTCCGCGACGGAATCATCGCCGATTTGGCCGCCCGCCGAGTTGGCGCGCAACTGGCAAGATTGGACAAGGAGCAGCGGCGCATTGTGGAATCGATGGCGCGCCGCTTCGGAGTCGATGTACGCCATGCGCGTAAAACCGCGGAACTGGCAGGCACCCTCTTCGATGCACTGAAGCCCATGCACACGCTGCCGGCCGAGTGCGGCAAGCTGTTGGAAGCGGCGGCGTATTTAGTGGATATCGGCCACTTCGTGAGCGATATGGGCCACCACAAACACTCCCAATATCTGGTCGCCAATGCCGACCTTCCGGCATTCACCGCCGAGGAGCGGGGCATCATTTCACAGTTGTGCCGATTCCACCGCAAGTCGATGCCCTCCGCCAGGCACGTTAGTTACCAGAATCTGTCGCCGGCGAATCAGCGTCTGGTGCTGTGTTTGGTGCCGCTCCTGCGGCTGGCCGATGCGCTGGATCGCAGCCACGATCAACGCGTTGATGCTTTGGCAGTTGAATTGCATCCGGAACAAGTGATCATCGCGTTGCGGTCCGACGCGGATACAAATCTGGAACTGTGGGCTGGAGAAAAAGCGGGTGAGGTCTTTCGACAGGTCTATGGGCTCCCGCTCGTTTTACAAACACGGAAGTAACGGCGAATTCATGCATTTCAAAGCGCTTCTTCTCTCTCTATTTGCCGGGTTATTTTTAAGTCCGGCCCAACCGAACGACCCGACCTGTCCCTCCAAACCGCAAACCACTCAGAACGCCGTGGATTGGCGAGCCGTCGTCCAGCAGTCCGCCATGTTTACTGGCATCCAACACGCGTTTCGTTTTGGAACAGAACCTGGGACGCGTTCCGCAATGAACGGCCCTTTCTGGAAAGGGTACATCGATTCCATCGACAACTTGCACGGATGGAGCGATGGGGACCAGTTCTACGTGAACTACGTTGGCCATCCGATACAAGGCGCGGTTTCCGGATTTATCTATTTGCGGAATGATCCCCAGGCACGGCTGATTCGGTTCGGCCGCGATCCGCGCTACTGGCGCAGCCGGCTGAAAGCGATGGGCGTGGCTTGGGCGTATAGCACGTGGTTCGAGATCGGGCCGGTTAGTGAGGCGAGTCTCGGCAATATCCAGAGCCGGCGGCCGCGGCAGGGCTTTGTGGACCACGTCGTGACCCCCATGATCGGCACTGGCTGGCTAAACCCGAGCCGCAGTTTCTCGAACGCCCTGCGCTTCAAGGCCCCCTGGTATCGCGATTCCCTCGGAGAAATCCTGGATGGGTACCGGCCCCCCCTCGTGATGGAACCCGAAGCGCGGCGTGCGTTTCCCAGTGCCGCCCCCGTTGCAGTCACCGCTCTGCCGTATTGGGCCCGCTTCGAAGGGACGCAATGCGCAGGCGCAGGCGGGCAGGCGGCGTTTCGGCTCTCGCCGTCATGGCAACCTGTCGGGCAACTAAACGGCTGCCAGCTCCGCGATCAGGCTCCCAACGTCAGTGCCGATTCGCTCACATACGCCATCGGACCGCGCTGGGTGCCCGCTGCCGAGCGCCCAGTCAGCCCGTTTGCGCAAGTCCTGGTGGGCGGTAATAAAGTTCCCCGGTATGAAGCCGATCCGGTGAGGGAGCGTCTCCTGCAGGCGGAGGCCAGGCAGTTGGGCCGGGAAATGCCGCCGCTCGAGCCTTATTCCAAAACAGAGTATAGCCATGCCTTCGTGCTCGCGGCGTTGACAGGCGTCGATATCCGGCTCAACTCTGCCTTCGCTTTTCGTCTGGCAAGCGTCGAGTATGCCCGGTCCTGGGCGGCAAAATCCTACAGCCAGGGTTTGCAACTTTCCACCGGCGTCATTTTGCGCATGGGCACGTGGTGTTTTATACTGAATACGGTCCCCCTTGCTGGGAGATCGTTCAACGGTAGGACAGCAGACTCTGACTCTGCTTATCGGGGTTCGAATCCCTGTCTCCCAGCCACACTTCAAATTAATCTCGGGCCTCGTGATTCGTTCCGCTCTTCCAATGCGCTCTCCTCAGTGGAGGACGCAATGGGACCTTCCCGACAAGACGCTGCCCGAGCGTGAGAAAGAAATCACCGAAATCTGCGGCGGGACGGCGATTTGCCAACGGCGTTTTGGAGATGCACTGTGCGTATGCGCTGCGCACCGGCGGCACGTTCAGCGATATGAAAATCCATAAAACACGCATGGAAGGGCTCTAAAGTTGCGGCGTAATTTGATCCCCGTGATCGCCGCCTTTGCCGGTGCCGCAGCCACCGCGACCGCAGGCGCCGGCAATCCCATGATGGATATGCTCGCCGCCAACATCGGCCTTGAGTTCGTCGAAGGACGCAGCCAGGCCCAATCCCGGATCGTGGTTCGTCTGACCGCCATCGACGCTATTACGATCGCCTAGTTTTCGCTTGACTCTAGGCGAACAAACGGCAAAACTAAATGCATGCCGTTGATCGGTATCGCAAAAATGGCGGCCGAAAGCCCGGTTTTGGAAAACAAGCGCCGGGTTACGTATTTGGAATTGCCTGCAAAAAGCTTCATTGGTGCGTGTTCAGGGAAACGGCAAATCTTTGACTGGACCGTAAATCCCTATCGCGGCTGCGAATATGGCTGCCGCTACTGCTATGCCCGCTATACGCATGAGTTCATGGAGCTTTCAGCAGACGATTTTGAGACTCGCATCTTTGCCAAACAGTGGGACGCGGCCCAGTTCCGGCTTGAGCTTCGGAGGCTCGCGCCGGGCGATACTGTGGCTTTTGGCACGGCGACGGACTGTTACCAGCCAGCCGAGCGCCGTTTCGGATTGATGCGGCGGATGTTGGAGGAGATGCACGGCGCTGTCGAAGAATTGGTAATCGGGATCACCACGAAGTCCGATCTGGTGGCCCGGGACGTTGATTTGCTCGGCGCGCTCGCACGACGGAATGACGTCCGCGTGAATGTAACCATCACCACGCACGATCCGGCTTTGGCCAGGAAACTCGAGCCCTTCGCGCCGAGTCCAGCCTTGCGTTTGGCGGCGATGGCGAAGTTGACCGCGGCGGGAGTGTCGGCCGGGGTCGGTGTCTCACCGGTTTTGCCGCTGATTACGGATACCGAAGCCAGCCTGGAAGCTGTGGCGCAGGCGGCGAAAGCTGCCGGAGCGCGAACGTTTTGGGCGCAGCCATTGTTTCTGAAGGACAGCGCCCGGAAAGTGTTTCTGCCGTGGTTGGAACGGGAGTTTCCGGCGCTATCGACCAAATACGCCGCCTGGTATAGCCGGGAGGCGTATCTGAAAGAACCCTATGTGGGTTGGCTGAAGGAGCGAGTGGACCGCGTCCGGCAGCGTCACGGATTCGACGAACGGGGCGGCCATTACCGTCCGCCGGATTGGCTCGGACCCGCGCAGATGCGGCTATTCGGATAGCCATGCAAATAGCGGTCACCGGCGACTATTGTGACGAATATGCCACCCGCCGGGCCATGCTCCCGGCGCTGCGTCACGCGGGCGGAGAAGGCGTGTGGGTGCCGGCGGCGGAGCCGGAAGGAGGCTTGTCGACAGCCGGCGGCGTCTCGGCGGAACCGGACTTGCCCAAGCTTCACGGCGGGGAGCGTGTTCGGTTCGTCTGGCCGCCTACACCCGCTTGCTAACGGAAAGTACTTGATCCAGAATGAAACTATGAGTTCGCCGCGGCCAGTCGCAATCAGCGATCACGCGCTGGAACAGTTGCGATACATTCGCGACACGATGGAGCGCACGGGTTCCTTTACCGCCGTGCCCGGTTGGGGCGGTGTCGCCATGGGAGCCTCTGCGCTGGTGGCGGCGGTGATCGCCGCGATGCAGGCCGATGTGCGGTAAGCGTTCGGCGAACCCCATGGTTGCGGGCCGGTCGGACATGAATTAGGCTGACCGGCGAGACTTCCAGGCCATCGGCGTAAGTGCGGCGGCTTCGGACACCTTCCGGTCGGCCAGCCCCGGCAGCACATCGGCGAGATATTCG